>NZ_JBNNJZ010000065.1:0-26890 GCF_050270335.1 Streptomyces sp. NPDC059900 | reverse complement strand
CGCCGCGCGGCACGGAGGTGGCGATGGTGGGGATGCGGGCCTCGTGCCAGCCGATGCCGGTGTTGATGATCGTGGCGCCCGCGGCCTCGATCTCCTGGGCGAGGTGGACGACCTCTTCGAGGGTGGAGCCGCCGGGGACCAGGTCCAGCATGGAGAGGCGGTAGATGATGATGAAGTCCGCGCCGACGCGTTCGCGTATGCGCCGGACGATCTCGACGGGGAAGCGGATGCGGTTCTCGTAGGCACCGCCCCAGCGGTCCTCGCGCCGGTTGGTGGGGGCCGCGATGAACTCGTTGATCAAGTAGCCCTCGGAGCCCATGACTTCGACGCCGTCGTAGCCCGCGCGCTTGGCGAGTTCGGCGGCGCGCACGAAGTCCTCGATGGTCTGCTCGACCTCGTCGTCCTCCAGGGCGCGCGGCACGAAGGGGCTGATCGGCGCCTTGATGGCGCTCGGCGCGACCAGGCCCTCGTGGTAGGCGTACCGCCCGAAGTGCAGGATCTGCATGGCGATCTTGCCGCCCGCCGCGTGCACGGCGGCCGTGACGCCGGCGTGCTGGTCGGCCTCCGCCTCGGTGGTCAGCTTGGCGCCGCCGTCCCAGGGGCGGCCGAGCTCGTTCGGGGCGATGCCACCGGTGACGATGAGGCCGACACCGCCGCGCGCACGGGTCGCGTAGAACTCCGCCATCCGCTCGAAGCCGTTGGGCGCCTCTTCCAGGCCCACGTGCATGGATCCCATCAGGACCCGGTTGGGCAGCGTGGTGAAGCCCAGGTCGAGCGGGTTCAGCAGGTTCGGGTAGCGGCTCATGCGGGCCCTCCATGCGCGGTGTGTCGTCAGGACAGTTCTAGAGGACGCCCACCCGTTGTGCAACTAGTTGCATAAAAACCGAGACGCAGGTCTCGTGACACATCGCGATCGATCCTGACCGCTTTGCCGGTTTTGCCGGAAGATTCACGGTGCGCAACAGGGGATTGACCATTCAACGAAGCACTTCTAGTCTCCTCGCACCCCCGCAGGTATATCGATTAACCGCCCTGGTTGGAGACATCCCGCTGTGCGCTCAACGATGAGTCGGCGCGGCTTCCTCGCCGCAGGTTCAGGCCTGGCCGCCGCCACCACCCTGCCCGCCCTCGCCGGCTGTTCCACGCTGGCGTCGGCGGATTCCGATCCCGACACGCTCGTGGTGCACAGCCAGCTGGGCACCACCGCGCCGGGCTCGCCCACGTATCTGTCCGCCCTGAACACCTTCCGGGACGAGAACCCGGGCCTGAAGGTGAAGAACCTCGTCAACGGCGACGACCTCGCGCAGGTCTACGAGACCTCGCGGCTGGCCCGCAAGGAGCCGGACGTCGTCATGGTCAACCTCTACGACAAGACGCTGGCCTGGACCGAGGTCGGGGCCACCGTCGACGTCAAGGGCTACATGGACGACTGGGGGCTGCGAAAGCGCGTCCTGCCCGTCGCCCTGGACGCCTGGACCGACGGCAAGGGGCGGCTGCGCGCCTTCCCGTACTTCGCCACGAACTGGCCGGTCGCCTACAACACCGCGCTGCTCGACAGCGCCGGTGTCGACGCGATCCCGACCACCGGCGACCAGCTGATCTCCGCGGCACGCAAGCTCCGCGCCAAGGGCATCGCACCGGTGACCGTCGGCGGCAACGACTGGACGGGGCAGAAACTCCTGGCCCAGATCATCCAGACCTTCCTCACTCCCGAGGAGGCGCAGAAAGTCTTCACGAGCGGCGACTTCAGCGGCAGGGGCGCCCGCGAGGGCATCGAGTACTTCACCGCCCTGCGCGACGCCGGGGTCTTCGCCGACAAGGCGCAGGGCCTGACGTCGGACACGATGACGACGCAGTTCAACACGGGCGCCGCCGCCATCCAGTCCGCCATGTCCTCGGCGCTCGCCAAGGTCCCGGACAAGATCGCCCGGCACACCGGGGTCGGCGGCTGGCCGCTGGCACCGCATGCCGCCCACGACAAGCCGACGATCCTGCGCACCTACACCCTCATCGGCTTCTGGATCAGCCCGAACGGCACGAAGAAGCTGGACGCCGTCGAGAAGTTCCTGCAATTCATGTACCGGCCCGAGACCGTCTCGCGGTTCATCAAGGAGAGCGGCCGCGACATGGCCCTGCGCTCCGACACCCTCAGCACGGACTTCCCGCTGGTCGCCGACGCGCAGAAGCTCGGCAACGACGTCAGCAAGGCCCTGCTGCCCGACGTCTACGTCCCGCCGGCGGCGACACAGCCGCTGATCACCGCGACCAGCACGGCGTTCACCCGTGGCACGAGCCCCGCCAGGGTGCGCTCCGTGCTCGAAGCCGCCTACCGCACCGCATGAGCCGCCCGCCCGAGCTGCCCGAGCCCTTTGGGAGTCACCCGAGATGACGACAACGCTGTCGACGCCGGGCGGGACCGAGGTCCGTCCCGTACCGTCCAAGCCCCCCGTGAACAAGCGCCGCCGTGAGGGCGGCACGATCCTCGCCGTCCCCGCCCTGGTCTGGTACCTGGTCTTCATGGTCGGGCCGATGATCGCGATCTTCGTGATCGCGGCCCTGCACTGGCCGGGCATGCTCCAGCCCGTCTCGTTCGCCGGCTGGGACAACGTCCGTACGGTCTTCGACGACCCGGTGTTCTGGGACGCCGTGCGCAATACGGCGGTCCAGCTCGCCGTCGCACTGCCGGTCATGATCGTGTGCGCGTACATGCTGGGCTACTACGTGGCGCAGAAGCCGCCGGGCCACCGCGTCCTGCGCTATCTGCTCTTCATCCCCGGCCTGATCTCCACCCCGGCCAAGGCGATGGTCTTCTACGCGGCCCTCTCCCCCGACGGCCTGGTCAACGGCGCGCTGAAGTCGGTGGGTCTGGGCTCGGTGACCGACGCCTGGCTGGCCTCGCCCTCGACGGCGCTCGCCTGTCTGATCGTGCTCGACATCTGGGGCGGCATCGGCTTCACGGCCGTCCTGTTCGCGGCGCGGCTCGGCAGTGTGCCCGAGGAGATCGGCGAGGCGGCGCAGCTGGACGGCGCCGGGCACTGGCGGACGATGTGGGGCGTGCACTTCCCGGTCATCCGCGACTACGTGGGCGTGGTGACGATGCTCCAGTTCCTGTGGACGTTCTTCGGGTCGGCGCAGCACGTCCTGCTGCTCACGCAGGGCGGTCCCGGCAGTTCGTCGACCACGCTGTCGTTCCTCGTCTACCAGAAGGCGTTCATCGCGGCCGACCTCGGCTACAGCCAGACCGTCGGCGTGATCCTCTTCCTGGTCGGCCTGGCCGGTCTGCTCACCATCCGCCGCGCGTTCCGCCAGAACTACTGACGCCGCCAGACCCCGATCGGAGCCGGTCACCATGAAGCACGGAAAGTCCTGGCTGCCCGCGCACATCCTGGCGTGGACGTACGCGGCGCTGCTCGTCGTGCCCCTCTACTACCTTCTCGCCTCCGCCTTCAAGACGAACGAGGAGATCTTCGCCAGCCCCTTCTCCCTGCCCACTTCCCTCTCCTTCGGCAACTTCGGCACGGCCTTCGAAAGCGCCGACCTGGGCCTCGCGGTCGTCAACTCGGCCCTGGTGACGTTCTTCTCGCTCGCGCTGACCCTGGCGCTCGCGATTCCGGCGGCGTTCTCCATCGCCCGCTCGACGGGCCGCCTCGGCGCGTTCGTGGAGAAGGTCTTCTCGCTGGGCTTCCTCATCCCGACGTTCGCCGCGCTCTTCCCCACGTTCCTGCTCGCCGCGGCGACGGGCCTGTTCCACACGCGCCTGTTCATGGTGCTCTTCCTGCCCGCCACCGCGATGCCGCTGTCCGTCGTCATCCTGGTGCAGTTCATGCGGACCATCCCCAAGGAGATGGAGGAGGCGGCGCGCATCGACGGCGCCTCCACCTTCGGGGTCCTGCGGCACGTCTACACGCCGATGTGCATGCCCGGCATCGCGACGGTGCTGCTCCTGAACTTCCTGACGTTCTGGAACGAGTACCTGTACTCGCTCGTCATCATCGGCCCCGACCCGTCCCAGCGCACCGTGCAGGTCGCCCTGCCCACCCTCAAGTCCCTGACGGGAACGGATTACGGGGTCCTGACCGCCGGTACGGTACTGACTCTCGTACCGGTATGGGCCGTCTACACGGTGCTGCAGAAGCGGATGCAGCAGGCCCTCGTCAGTGGGGCGGTGAAGATGTGAACACTCCGGAAGCAGCATCCCGCAGGGACAGCGGCGCACGTCCGACGATCAAGGCGGTCGCCGCGGCGGCCGGCGTCTCCACGGCCGCCGTCTCGCAGGCGTTCAACGCCAAGGGCCGCATCTCCGAGGCAACCCGGCGCCGCATCCAGGACGCCGCCGCCGAGCTCGGCTGGTCGCCGAGCGCCACGGCGACGGCCCTGCGCAGCGCCCGTACCCGCACCCTCGCCCTGGTGGTGCGCCGCCCCACGGACGTGCTCGGCGCCGACCCGCACTTCAGCGAGCTGATCACCGGCCTGGAGGGCGAACTCGCCCCGCGCGGCTACGGCTTGCTGCTCCACCTGGTCACGGACGTGGCCGAGGAGAGCGCGCTGTACGAACGCCTCGCCGCCGAGGGCCGCGTCGACGGCGCCGTCCTGACCGACGCCCGCGCCGACGATCCGCGCCCGCCGCTCCTGCGGGGCCTGGGTCTGCCCGCCGTGCTGCTCGGCGCGCCCCACCCGGACGCGCCCGTGCCGACCGTGGGCCTGGGCAACCAGGGCGCCGGCATACACGAAGCCGTCGACCACCTCATGGAGCTCGGCCACCGGCGCATCGCCTATGTGTCGGGGCCCGGCGAGCTGCTGCACACGGGGCTGCGCCGCGCGGTCTTCGAAGAGACCCTGCTGCTCAAGGGGCTTGCCCCGGCCGCCGTCCTGAGCACCGACTTCTCCGAGGCCGCGGCCGTCGCCGCGACCGAGGAGCTGCTCGGCATGGCGCAGCGCCCCACCGCCGTCATGTACGCCAACGACTCCATGGCGGTGTGCGGCATCGGCGCGGCCCAGCGCGCCGGCCTGAGCGTCCCCGACGACCTGTCCGTCGTCGGCTACGACAACCTTCCCGTCGGCCACTGGCTGCACCCGCGTCTGACGACCGTCGACCAGCAGGTGCAGCGGGTCGGTGCGGCCGCCGCGCGTGCGCTGCTCGCGCAGTGCGGCGAGGACGTACCACCCGCCGCGCTCGACGAACGGCCACGGCTCGTGGTCCGCGAGTCGACGGGGCCCGCCCGCTGACCGCCTCCGCTTCTGATCACTTCTCCACCCCCGTACGGAAAGACCTGAGTACCACCATGCGACGCCACAGCGCCCGGCTCACCCACGACTCCGCCGTCCTGCCCTGGATCGGCGCCAACTTCTGGTCCCGCACCGGCGGTCCGCTGATGTGGCGGAACTACGACCCGAAGACGGTCCGCGAGGAACTGTCCGTGCTGCGCGAGCACGGCATGACGATGACCCGCTCGTTCTTCTACTGGCCGGACTTCCACCCCGAGCCGCACCGCATCGACGAGGAACTGTGCGAGCGCTTCCGCGACTTCCTCGACGCGCACACCGAGTTCGGGATGGGCACGGTGCCCACCTTCATCGTCGGGCACATGTCCGGCGAGAACTGGGACCCGGCCTGGCGCGGTGACCGCGACCTCTACGAGGACGTGTGGCTGGTGGGCCGCCAGTCCTGGTTCGTGTCGCAGATGACGCGCCGCTTCAAGGACCACGCGGCGGTGACGGGGTGGCTCATCACCAACGAGATGCCGGGCTACGGCCGCATCTACCAGGTGGACCCGCCCTCCAGCGATGTCGTCACCGCCTGGGCCCAGTTCATGTGCGACGCGGTGCGCGCGGCGGGCGGCACCCAGCCGGTGTCCCTCGGCGACGGCGCGTGGGGCATCGAGGTGACGGGCCGCGACAACGGCTTCTCGCTGCGCGACACGGCCGAGTACGTCGACTTCGTGGGCCCGCACGTCTACCGCTCGGACACGGACCGCGTACGCCAGCACTACCGCGCGGCCTTCGAGTGCGAGCTGGCCGGGGTGACCGGACAGCCGGTGATCCTGGAGGAGTTCGGGCTCTCCACGGACACCGTGTCCGCGGAGAACGCGGGCATCTACTACCGCCAGACGCTCCACAACTCCCTGCTCGGCGGCGCGACCGGCTGGATGGCCTGGAACAACACCGACTACGACGACCTGTGGGACCAGTCGCCCTACGACCACCACCCCTTCGAGATGCACTTCGGCATCACGGACAGCACCGGCGCCCCGAAGACGCCGCTCGTCGAGATAGCCGCGTTCTCCGGGATCCTGGAGCAGGTGGACTTCGCGCGCTGCCGCCGCTCGGACGCGGACGCGGCGCTCGTCGTCCCCGCCTTCCTGGAGCGCGGCTACCCCTACAGCCGTCCCGCCGACCGGCCGCTGATCTTCAGCTCCCTGCACCAGGGGTACGTCGCCGCACGCGGGGCCGATCTCCCGGTGGCCCTCACGCGGGAGGCGGACGGGCTTCCGGGGGATGCGGCGCTGTATCTGCTGCCGTCCACCCGGCAGTTCACCACCCGGACGCGCCGCGAGCTCGAGCGGCGGGCCCGCGAGGGCGCGACCGTGTACCTGTCGTTCTGCTCCGGCGAGCACCCGGGGACGCGCGGCCCGTGGTTCGACGACCTGGACGGCCTCTTCGGCGTCGAACTCCAGCTCTCCTACGGGGTGGCCGAGCCCATCGAGGACGACGTCCTGGAGCTCACGTTCACCGAGGAGTTCGGCGGCATCCCCGCGGGCGGGACACTGCGCTTCCCCGTCGCTGGCAACGAGGACAGCCGCGCCTATCTGCCGGTCGTCCCCACGGGGGCGCGCGTCGTGGCGAAGGACGCGCACGGCCGCCCGGCGCTCCTGGTCAACGAGACGGGACGGGGCCGTACGGTCCTGGCCACCTACCCCCTTGAGCACATGGCCGCGCGCACGGCCCGCGTCAACCCGGAGCAGACGCAGCGCCTGTACGCGGCCCTCGCCGAGATCGCGGGCGCGCGGCGGCCGGTGACGGTCGACAGCCCGTACGTCTCGGCGGACGTCCTGGTGCACGAGGACGGGCGGCGATTCGTGTGGCTGGTCAGCCAGTCGGACGAGGAAGTGACGGTGCGCCCGGCGGTGGACGGTTCGCTGCACGACCTGGACACACGTGAGGCGGTGGCGGAGGTACGGCTCGTCCCGTTCGGCGTGTGCGTCCTCGAAGTGCGATGAGCGCGCCGCTGTACCGCGACGCGGGCGCTCCGGTCGCCGACCGGGTGCGCGATCTGCTCTCCCGGATGACGCTCACCGAGAAGGCGGGCCAGGTCAACCAGCGGATGTACGGCTGGGACGCCTATGAGCGGACGTCCGGTGCACCGGGCGGCCACCGCCTCACGGACGCCTTTCGCGCCGAGGTCGCCGCGTTCGACGGGATGGGCGCGCTGTACGGCCTTCAGCGCGCCGACCCGTGGTCGGGCGTGACGTTCGCGGACGGCATCACCGCCGCGGACGCGGCGCGCGTCGCGAACGCGGTGCAGCGGCACGTCGTGACGGGCACCCGGCTCGGCATTCCGGTCCTGCTGGTCGAGGAGGTGCCGCACGGCCATCAGGCCCTGGACGGCACGGTCCTGCCGGTGAATCTCGCGGTCGGCGCGACCTGGGACCCGGAGCTGTACGAGGCCGCCGCGGCGGGCGCGGCGGCCGAGCTGCGGGCCCGCGGCGGCCATGTCGCCCTGGTCTCGGCACTCGACCTGGTGCGCGATCCGCGCTGGGGACGCGCGGAGGAGTGCTTCGGCGAGGACCCGTATCTGGCGGCGCGTTTCACGCGGGCGCTGGTGCGGGGCATGCAGGGCGACGACTCCGTGTTCGCCCCGGACCGGGCGGCGGTCGTGCTCAAGCACTTCGCCGGGCAGGGCGCGACGCTCGGCGGCCGCAACAGCGCGGCCACCGAACTCGGGCCGCGCGAACTCCACGAGATCCACCTGGTGGCGGCGCGGGCGGGGATCCGCGCCGGGGCGGCGGGCGTCATGGCCGCGTACAACGAGTTCGAGGGTCTGCCGTGCGCGGCCAACCGCGAACTGCTCACCGGACTGCTGCGCGAGCGCTGGGGGTTCGAGGGCCTGGTCATGGCCGACGGATGCGCACTCGACCGTCTCGTACGCCTCGCCGGTGACCCGGTGGCGGCGGGCGCCCTCGCCCTGGACGCGGGCACGGACCTGAGTCTGTGGGACGCCTCCTTCCCGCGGATCGCCGAGGCGGTCGAGCGGGGCCTGGTCTCCGAGCAGGCCCTGGACGCGGCCGTCGCCCGTGTCCTCGCGCTGAAGTTCCGCCTGGGTCTCTTCGAGCGGCCGTACGTCGACGATGAGCCCGAACGCACGCCCGCCCTCGGGGAGTTGAGCGAGCGCCTGGCCCGCGAGTCCCTCGTGCTCCTGAGCCATGACGGGACCTCGCTCCCCCTGGCTGCCGCTTCCCGCATCGCCGTCATCGGCCCGAACGCCGACTCGCTCCCCCAGCAGCTCGGCGACTACACCGCGCCGCAGCGCCCCGGCACCGGGCACACCGTCCTGGCCGGCATCAGGGACGTGGCGCCGCCGGGCAGCGAGGTGACGTACGCGCGGGGCTGCGGGCTGGTCGGCGGCGAGCGCGGCGGCATCCCGGAGGCGGTGGCGCTGGCCGCCGCCGCTGATACGGCCGTGCTCGTGCTCGGCGGGTCGAGCGCGCGGGAGGCCGACACCCGCTTCGAGAGCAACGGGGCCGCCGTCGTGGCATCCGGCGCTCCGGCGGGCATGACGTGCGGCGAGGGCGTCGACCTCGCCGAACTGGGCCTGCCGGAGGGGCAGTCGGCGCTCCTGGACGCCGTGGCCGCCACCGGCACCCCGGTCGTCGTGGTCCTGGTCCAGGGACGGCCGCATGCCGTGCCGGAACTGGCCGGGCAGGCCGCCGCCGTGCTCTCGGCGTGGTATCCGGGGCCGTGGGGCGGGCGGGCCGTCGCCGACGTCCTCTTCGGGCGCGCGGAGCCCGTGGGGCGGCTGCCCGTGTCCGTGCCGCGCTCGGCCGCCCAGCTGCCGGTGTTCTACAACGCCAAGGATCACGGCTACCGGGGCTACGTGGACCAGCCGGCCACCGCGCTGTACGCCTTCGGGCACGGCCTGTCGTACACGAGCGTCGCGTACGGGGAGCCCCGGCTCTCGCGCACCCGGGTCCCGGTCACTGATCCCGAGGTCACCTGCACGGTCGCCGTCACGAACACGGGGGCGCGTGCGGTGCGGGAGACCGTGCAGCTCTATGTGCGCCGCGTGTCGGGCTCCGGCTCGTGGCCGCGCGTGCGTGAGCTGCGCGGCTTCGCCTGGGTCGATCTGGCCCCGGGCGAGGAGGCCGAGGTCGCCTTCATCGTCGGGGCGGATACCCTGGCCTCCCTCGACCGCGCCCTGGAATACGTCGTGGAGCCCGGCGAGGTCCTGCTGGAGACCGGGCCCTCGTCCGACCGCACGAGCGGCGCCCCCCTGACCCTGTCACCCGCATGAGCGCCACGTCCGAATCCCGCCAGCCGCGCGCCCGCGCACCCCGCAGAATCGGGGGAGCGTCACCGGGGAAGAGCCACCGGGGAAACAGGGAGCATCTGATGACCGAGGCCATGGCGAAGGCCCTCTACACGACCGTCGAGAGCCCGCTGGGCGAGCTGCTGCTGGTGGGCGAGGAGTCGGCCACCGCGAACGGCGGCACCGCCCTCGCCTCGCTGTCCATGCCGGGGCAGAAGGGTGGCGCGGTCATCCAGGACGGATGGGTGCGCGACGACGGGGCCTTCGCCGTGATCGCCGGGCAGCTGCGCGGCTACTTCGAGGGGACGCGCCGGGACTTCGACGTCGAGTACGCGAGCGGCGTCGGCACCGACTTCCAGCGGCGGGTCTGGCACGCCCTCGACACGCTGCCCTACGGCACGACCACCTCGTACGGGAAGCTCGCCGAGCGGCTCGGGATCTCGCGCGCCGCGGTTCGCGCCCTGGGCACGGCGATCGGGCGCAACCCGCTGCTCGTCGTGCGCCCCTGCCACCGGGTCATCGCCGCCGACGGCTCGCTCGCGGGGTACGCGGGCGGCCTGGAGGCCAAGCGGCGGCTCCTGGACCTGGAGTCGGCGAACCGCCCGGAGAACTAGCGTCCGCCCCGGTGGCCCAGGCGCTCCGAGAGGTCGCCCGCGCCCTTGGCGGCGAGTTCGGCCAGTTCGTCCTCGCGCTGCTCGCTCCAGCGGATCATCGGCACGGAGATGGACAGGGCGGCGACGACCTGGCCCGAGCTGTCGCGGACCGGGGCGGCCACGCAGCTGACGTCCGGGTTCGACTCGCGGTGCTCGGCCGCGACCCCGCGCTCGCGGATGCCGGCGAGGGCGGCGAGCAGCGCGTCGGGCTCCGTGATGCTGTTCTGCGTCATCGCCACAAGTTCATGGCCCGCCAGGCGGCCTTCGAGCTCGGCCGGGGGCAGTGAGGCCAGCAGCATCTTGCCGACCGACGTGCAGTGGGCGGGCAGTTTGCGGCCCGCGGCGGAGACCATGCGCACCGCGTGCGTGGAGTCCACCTTGGCGATGTAGATGACGTCCGTGCCCTCCAGGACCGCCACATGGACCGTCTCGTCGCAGGTCTCGGCGACTTCGCGGGCCACCTGCTGCCCCTCGGCGGCCAGGTCGAGCTGCTCGGCATACCGGCTGCCGAGCTGGTAGGCGCGTACGCCCAGGCGGTAGCGCCCTGTCTGGTCCGGGATCTGGACAAGGTAGGAGCGGGCGGCGAGGGTGGTCAGGAGTTCGTGCACGGTGGTGCGCGGCAGCTGGAGTCTGCGGGTCACCTCGGGGGCGGACAGCGTGCCGTCGCCCTCCAGGAACAGCTCCAGTATGTCCAGCGCCCTGGTCACCGCAGGAACCAGTCGTCCCATGGTCGGCCTCCCACCCCGTGCGTCCGAAGTCCGCCCGCAGAGGCGTCCGAAACTTCGGTCAACGATCGATATGACGAACACAGGCTAGCCATTGCCGCGTTCGGCGCGCAACGGCCCGGGGTCCCGCCGTGCGCCCAAGACCGTTTTGCGCGACCCATTGACACCCTGCCGCCTGCATGAATACGGTCACGCCAACATTTCGAACGTGTGACGAAATACCGAACAACCAAGGGGCAACTGCCTTGCGTATTACGGGAATCAGCACGCACGTGGTGGGAACGCCGTGGCGCAATCTCACCTACGTCCAGGTCCACACCGACGAAGGCCTCACCGGCGTCGGCGAGACCCGCATGCTCGGCCGCACCGACGCGCTCATCGGCTACCTCCGGGAGGCGGCGGCCAACCACATCGTGGGGTCCGACCCGTTCGCGGTCGAGGACCTGGTGCGGAAGATGAAGTACGGCGACTACGGCCGGGCCGGCGAGATCGTCATGTCGGGCATCGCCTGCGTGGAGATGGCCTGCTGGGACATCAAGGGCAAGGCCCTGGGCGTGCCGGTCTGGCAGCTCCTGGGCGGGAAGGTGACCGACAAGGTCAAGGCGTACGCGAACGGCTGGTACACCACCGAGCGCACTCCGGAGGCGTACCACAAGGCCGCTCTGGCCGTCGTCGAGCGCGGTTACCGCGCCCTGAAGATCGACCCGTTCGGGACCGGGCATTTCGAGCTCGACCAGGCGAGCACGAACTACGCGGTCTCGCTGATCGAGGCGGTGCGGGACGCGATCGGTCCGGACGCCGAGCTGATGCTGGAGATGCACGGCCGGTTCAGCCCGTCCACCGCGGTGCGCCTGGCCCGCGAGATGGCGCCCTTCAGGCCGGCCTGGCTGGAGGAGCCGGTGCCGCCGGAGAACCTCAAGGCCCTGGAGAAGGTCGCCGCCAAGGTGGACATGCCGATCGCCACCGGCGAGCGCATCCACGACCGGATCGAGTTCCGCGAGCTCTTCGAGTCCCAGGCGGCCGACATCATCCAGCCGGACCTCGGCCACATCGGCGGCATCCTGGAGACCCGCAAGCTGGCCGCGACGGCGGAGACGCACTACACGCTGATCGCGCCGCACAACGTCGGCGGTTCGGTGCTCACCGCGGCCTCGCTGCAACTGGCCGCCTGCACGCCCAACTTCAAGATCCTGGAGCACTTCAACGACTTCGCGGACGCGGAGATCAAGAAGGTGGTCAAGGGCGCGCCCAAGGTGGTCGACGGCTACTTCGAGGTGTCCCACGAGCCGGGCCTGGGCGTCGAGCTCGACACGGACGCGGCGGCCGAGTTCCCGCAGCAGCAGGCGCGGTTCGACCTGTGGGCCGAGGGCTGGGAGAAGCGCGCCCCCAAGGCAGCCGCGAAGTGAGCACCGACTCCCGCGCGATCGTCGTCGACCGGCCGGGCACACACCGGCTCACGACCGGACCGCGTCCCGGGCCGGGACCCGGCGAGGTCCTGGTGCGGGTGGCGGCGGCCGGGATCTGCATGAGCGACCGCGAGGTCTACGACGGTCACCGGGACGCCGCCTATGTGCGCTATCCCGTGATCCCCGGACACGAGTGGTCCGGCACCGTCGAGGCCGTCGGCGAGGGCGTCGACCCCGCGCTGGCCGGGCAGAAGACGGTCGCCGAGGGGTTTCGCGCCTGCGGCACCTGCGAGCGCTGCCGGTGCGGCGAGACGAGCCTGTGCGGCGGCGGATACGCGGAGACCGGGTTCACCGAACCCGGTGCCTTCGCCGACCACGTGGTCGTCCCCGCCCGGCTGCTTCACCTCCTGCGCCCGGACGCCGACCTCGCGGCGGCCGCCCTCCTCGAACCCGCCGCCGTCATCGCCGGCGCGGTGCGGACGGGACGGCCGAGCCCCGGCGAGCGGATCGCGGTGGTCGGCGCGGGCACCCTGGGGATGCTCGCGGTGCAGCTCCTTGCCGCCTCATCGCCCGGCGAGCTCGTCGTGATCGACCCGCGGGCCGAACGCGGCGGGCAGGCGCTCGGCTTCGGGGCGAGCGAGAGCCTGACGCCCGCCGACGAGGAGGCGTACCACGGCCGCTTCGACCTGGTCGTGGAGACCGCGGGGGCGCCGGGCACGGCCGCCTCCTCCTGTCTGCTCGCGCGCAGGGGCGGCCGGGTGGTGCTCACCGGCATGTTCACGCCCGGCGCCGCCGGCATCGATCCGGTGCATCTCTCGCTGAGCCAGCTGGAGGTGCGCAGCGTCTTCGGGGCGCCGTCCTCCGCCTGGTCACAGGCGGTGCGGGCGTTCGGGCTCGGACTGCTCGACCCGGCCCCGCTCATCACGCACGAGTTCCCGCTGGAGCAGTTCGGGGAGGCCGTCGCGCTGGTGGGCGGCGGCGACCCGAAGACCGGGAAGGTGCTCCTGCGCCCCTGAGGCGCCTCCGACGTACCCGCCGCGCACGCCCATTGAACCGACCGACGTACGAAATACCGAACAACAGCAGAATCCACTGCGTATGGGAGTCCCGTGACCAGCCCGTCAGCACCCCGCCGCCCCGGCGTCGACGCCCTCGCCCGTATCGGGCACCCCGTACCCGTCACCGATCCGGCCGACGCGTCCGCGCACGCGTTCCCCGACGGCGGCACCTGGCGCACCGAGATCCCCTCCGTGGAGGGGCCCGAGGCGCTCGCCGTCGTCCTCAAGGAGAGCTCGCGGCTCGACGTGCCGATCCACCGGATCAGCCAGGGCAGCGGCATCTGGATGCTCTCCGACGTCGAGATCACCGAGATGGTGGAGGCCTGCGCCGAACGGGACATCGAGCTCTGCCTGTTCACCGGACCGCGCGGCACCTGGGACATCGGCGCCGCAACCCGCACCGACTCGGGCGGCGCGGGCCTGCGCTCGCGGGGCCACGACGCGCTCGCCGGATGCGTCGAAGACGCCGTGCGGGCCACGGAGTTGGGCGTCAAGTGCCTGCTCGTCGCCGACGAGGGGGTGCTGTGGACGCTGCACCGGCTGCGGGTGGCCGGGGTGCTCCCCGCCGACACCACCTTCAAGGTCTCGGCACTGATCGGCCCGGTCAACCCGGCCTCGTACGCGGTCTACGAGCGGCTCGGCGCCGACTCCCTCAACATCCCCTCCGACCTCGCCCTCGCCCACCTCACCGAGATCCGCCGGGCGAGCCGCGCCCCGATGGACCTGTACGTCGAGGCGCCCGACGACCTCGGCGGCTACGTCCGCATGTACGAGGCCGCCGAGCTGATCCGGCGCGGCGCCCCGCTCTACCTCAAGTTCGGCCTGAGCAAGTCCCCCGGCATCTATCCCTACGGCGCCCACCTGCGCGACCACACCCTGGCCACCGCCCGCGAGCGGGTCCGCCGCGGGCGCCTCACCCTCGACCTGCTCGCCCGGCACGGCGCTGACGGCGGCATGTCGCCGCTCGGCGCCCGGCTGCCCGGCGAGCTCCAGCGCTTCCCCGTCCCGGAAGGGGACTGACCCATGAGAACCCGCATATCCCGCATGCGACTCACCGCCGCTGTGGCATCCGTCGTCATGATCGGCTCGCTGGCGGCCTGCGGCCAGGAGGCCAAGGGCGGCAGCCGCTACAAACCGGACGAGGGCAAGGGCAGCACCATCGGGCTCGCGATGCCCACCAAGTCGTCCGAGCGGTGGATCGCCGACGGCAACAACATGGCCGAGCAGTTCGAAAAGGCCGGCTACAAGACCGATCTCCAATACGGCGACGACAAGGTCGAGAACCAGATCGCCCAGCTGGAGAACATGATCACCAAGGGGCGCAGCCTCCTGGTGGTCGCCGCCATCGACGGCTCCGCGCTCACCGAGGTCCTCCAGCGCGCGGCCGACGCGGGCATCCCCGTGATCTCGTACGACCGCCTCATCCTGGGCACCGAGAACGTCGACTACTACGCCTCGTTCGACAACGAGCGCGTCGGCCGCCTCGAAGCCCAGTACATCGTCGAGAAGCTGGACCTGGGCAAGCCCGGGAAGGGCGGCAAGGCGAAGAACATCGAGCTGTTCGCGGGCTCGCCGGACGACAACAACACCAAGTACTTCTGGAACGGCGCCATGAAGGTGCTCCAGCCGTACTTCAAGAGCGGTCAGCTCGTCGTGCGCAGCAAGCAGACGAAGATGAACCAGGCCACCACGCTGCGCTGGGACGGCGGCACCGCGCAGAAGCGCATGGACGACCTGATCAGCAAGAACTACGGCTCCGCGAAGGTCGACGCGGTCCTCTCGCCCTACGACGGGATCTCGATCGGCATCATCTCCGCGCTGAAGAGCGCGGGATACGGCACCAAGAGCGACCCGCTGCCGGTGATCACCGGGCAGGACGCGGAGCTCGCGTCGGTGAAGTCCATCATCCGCGGCGAGCAGACGCAGACGGTCTTCAAGGACACCCGCAAGCTGGCCGCGCAGACGGTGGCCATGGGTGACGCGGTCCTCAACGACAAGAAGCCGAAGGTCAACAACACCGAGGACTACAACAACGGCAAGAAGACCGTGTCGTCCTTCCTGCTCGACCCGGTCAGCATCGACAAGTCCAACACCCAGCTCCTGGTGGACGAGGGCTACTTCAAGGAAGGACAGCTCAAGTGAGCGCCCCCGTGCTGGAGATGCGGGGCATCACCAAGACATTCCCCGGCGTCAAGGCGCTCTCCGACGTGAATCTGACCGTGGGCCCCGGGGAGATCCACGCGATCTGCGGCGAGAACGGCGCGGGCAAGTCGACGCTGATGAAGGTCCTCAGCGGCGTCCACGAGCACGGCAGTTACGACGGCGAGATCCACTTCGAGGGCAAGCAGATGGCCTTCAAGGACATCCGCGCCAGCGAGAAGCACGGCATCGTGATCATCCACCAGGAGCTGGCGCTCGTCCCGTATCTGTCCATCGCCGAGAACATCTTCCTCGGCAACGAACAGAGCAGCCGCGGCTTCATCGACTGGAACGACACGCTGCGCAGGGCGAGCGCGCTGCTCAAGCGGGTCGGCCTGAGCGAGAAGCCGCAGACTCCGGTGGCCGACATCGGCGTGGGCAAGCAGCAGCTGGTGGAGATCGCCAAGGCCCTGTCCAAGGAGGTGAAGCTGCTCATCCTGGACGAGCCGACGGCCGCCCTGAACGACGAGGACAGCGCGAAGCTGCTCGACCTCATCCTGGAACTGCGCGAACAGGGCATCGCCTGCATCATCATCTCGCACAAGCTGAACGAGATCAGGGCCATCACCGACTCGGTGACGATCCTGCGCGACGGGCAGACCATCGAGACCCTGACGGTCCGTGAGAGTCCGTCCTCCGAGCCGCAGTTGTCGGAGGACCGCATCATCCGCGGCATGGTCGGGCGCGACCTCGACCACCGCTTCCCCGACCGCACGCCCTATGAGGGCGAGGACGCGGGATCCCTCGCCCTGTCCGTCGAGGGCTGGACGGTGCGCCATCCGGTCGACCACCAGCGCAAGGTCGTCGACGACGTGTCGCTCACCGTGCGGCGCGGCGAGATCGTCGGCATCGCGGGCCTGATGGGCGCGGGCCGCACGGAACTCGCCATGTCCGTCTTCGGGCGCTCCTACGGCCAGTACGTCACCGGCACGGTCACCGTCGGCGGGCGCGAGGTCGTGACGAAGAACGTGCCCTCGGCGGTCGACGCCGGGATCGCGTATGTCACCGAGGACCGCAAGCAGTACGGCCTCAACCTCATCGACAACATCAACCGCAACATTTCCCTGGCCTCGCTGACCGACATGCGGCGCAAGGACGGCTTCGTCGACGAACACAAGGAACGCTCCGTCTCCGAGCGCTACCGCAAGTCGATGAACATCAAGGCCCCCACCGTCTTCGAGCAGGTGGGGCGGCTCTCCGGCGGCAACCAGCAGAAGGTCGTCCTGAGCAAGTGGATCCACGCCGACCCCGAGGTCCTGATCCTCGACGAGCCGACGCGCGGCATCGACATCGGCGCCAAGTACGAGATCTACACCGTCATCGACAAGCTGGCGGCCTCGGGCAAGGCGGTGCTGTTCATCTCCTCCGAACTGCCCGAGCTGCTCGGGATGTGCGACCGGATCTACACGATGGCCGAGGGCAGGCTGACCGGTGAGGTCGACCGCGCGGACGCCACCCAGGAACTCCTGATGCGCCACATGACCAAGAACAGAAGCTGAGGCCTCCGCCATGACCACCACGACCACGCCGCCACGCGACACCTCGTCCACGCCGTCCGCCAAGGAGTCCACGGGTGCTCTGCTGCTGCAGAGCGTGCGCTCCAACATGCGCCAGTACGGCATGCTCGTCGCCCTGGCCTTCATCGTCATCCTGTTCCAGATCTGGACCGACGGCACGCTGCTCCTGCCGAACAACGTGTCCAACCTGATCCAGCAGAACGGCTACATCCTCATTCTCGCCATCGGCATGATGATCGTGATCATCGCCGGTCATATCGACTTGTCCGTCGGCTCACTGGTCGCCTTCGTGGGCGCCATGTCGGCGGTGATGATGGTCAAACACGACATGCCCTGGGTGCTCGCACTCGTCCTCTCGCTCCTCATCGGCGCGGTCGCCGGAGCGTGGCAGGGCTTCTTCATCGCCTACCTGGGCATCCCGTCGTTCATCGTGACGCTGGCCGGCATGCTGCTCTTCCGCGGCCTGACGCAGATCGTCCTGGAAGGCCAGTCGCTCTCGCCGTTCCCCGAGGGCTTCCAGAACATCGCCAAGGGGTTCATCCCCGAGATGGGCCCGTACACCCAGTACCACAACCCGACCCTGGTGCTCGGTCTCGTGACGGTCGTCTTCCTGGTCTTCCGCGAGTGGCGCAGCCGCAAGCAGCAGCTCGCCTACGACCTCGACGTGATGCCGACCGGCCTGTGGGCGGCGAAGCTGGTGGCGATCTCCGCGGCCGTCATCGCCTTCACGCTGACCCTCGCCAGCTTCCACGGCGTGCCCGTGGTGCTGCTCATCATGTGCGGCCTGCTGATCTCGCTGGGCTATGTGATGCGCAACGCGGTTTTCGGACGCCATGTGTACGCGCTCGGCGGCAACAAGGCGGCGGCGAAGCTCTCCGGCGTCAAGGACAAGCGCGTCACCTTCCTGATCTTCGTCAACATGGGCGTGCTCGCCGCGCTCGCGGGCTGTGTGTACGCGGCGCGGCTGAACGCGGGCACTCCGCAGGCCGGCCTGAACTTCGAACTGGAGGCGATCGCGGCCTCGTTCATCGGCGGCGCGTCGATGAGCGGCGGCGTCGGCACGGTGATGGGCGCCGTGATCGGCGGTCTGGTGCTCGGCGTCCTGAACAACGGCATGTCCCTGGTCAACATCGGCACCGACTACCAGCAGGTCATCAAGGGCCTGGTGCTGCTCGCGGCGGTCGGCTTCGACGTCTGGAACAAGCGCAAGGTCGGCCGTTAGGCGGCCGCAGGAAACCCAGTGAGAACCCGCGGGGCGGTGGGGGCTGATCACGCAGTTCCCCGCGCCCCTGACGGGGCACGGCCCGACCGTCCATCGCCACACATCCCCTGTCTGGAGCCGCACATGGAAACGAGCAGACGTACCGTTCTTGCCTCGGCTGCCGCCGTCGGGCTCACCGCCGCCGTCGCGGGCACGTCGTACGCAGCGGCGGGCCGCACACCCACCAAGGAGCTCTTCGGGAAGCTGACCGACGGGACCAAGGTCTACCGCTGGTCCCTCGCCAACGGCGGCACCCGCATGAAGGTGCTCTCGTACGGCGGCATCGTGCAGTCCCTCGAACTCCCCGACCGGCACGGCCGCTACACCAACGTCTCCCTCGGCTACGACACCATCGAGGCGTACGTCGCCGGAACCACCTTCTTCGGCGCGACGATCGGCCGCTACGGCAACCGCATCGCCAAGGGCCGCTTCACCCTGGACGGCAAGACCCACCAGCTCTCGGTGAACGACGGCGAGAACAGCCTGCACGGCGGGGCCAAGGGCTTCGACACGCGGGTGTGGGACGTCGAGCCGTTCACGGACTCCTCCGGCGTCGGCCTGCGCCTGCACTACACGAGTGTCGACGGTGAGATGGGCTATCCCGGAACGCTGCGGGTCACCGTGACGTACACGCTCGACGCGCGCGGCGACTGGCGCATCGACTACGCGGCGACCACGGACAAGGCCACCGTGGTGAACCTGACGAACCACACCTACTACAACCTCGCGGGCGAGGGCAGCGGCGACATCCTGGGCCACGAACTGACCCTGGCCGCCGCCCGGTACACGCCCACCGACGCCGGTCTCATCCCGACCGGCGAGCTGGCGAAGGTGGCGGGAACCCCCTTCGACTTCCGGCGCGCGAAGACCGTCGGCGAGGACATCCGGGTCTCGCACCCGCAGTTGGTGACCGCCAAGGGCTTCGACCACAACTGGGTCCTGGACAAGGGCATCACCAAGCGCCCCGAGCATTTCGCGACTCTGCGGGACCCGGAGTCGGGGCGCGCCATGAAGATCGCCACGACCGAGCCGGGGGTGCAGTTCTACTCGGGGAACTTCCTGGACGGCACCCTCACCGGGCCTTCGGGGCGCACCTACCGGCAGGGCGACGGGCTCTGCCTGGAGACGCAGCACTTCCCCGACTCCCCCAACCAGCCGAAGTTCCCCTCGACGGTGCTGCGCCCCGGCCAGACCTACCGGTCAAGGACGGTGCACACCTTCTCGGCGCGCTGAGCGGCGCCCCCGTCTTCGAGAGGACACATCGTGCGCCACAGAACTCTCATCTTTCTCCTTGCCCTGATGGCGGGTCTGCTCGCTGCTCCCGCGCACGCGGAGCCGAACCACGCCAAGCAGAAGTACGCGGGCTACCTCTTCAGTTACTTCACCGGTGAGGGCACCGCGGACGGCGAGCAGATCCGCATGGCGCTCAGCCGCGGCAACGACCCGACGCGGTACCGGGAGCTCAACGGCGGCAAGCCCGTGCTCACCTCGCAGCTCGGCACCAAGGGGCTGCGCGACCCGTTCATCATCCGCTCGCCGAAGGGCGACAAGTTCTACCAGATCGCCACCGACCTGCGGATGTACGGCGGGAGCGGCGGCAGCTGGGACCAGGTGCAGCGCACCGGCAGCAAGTCGATCGTGGTGTGGGAGTCCACCGACCTGGTGCACTGGACCGACCAGCGCCGGGTGAAGGTCGCCCCGGACACGGCCGGCAACACCTGGGCCCCGGAGGCGTACTACGACGAGAAGCTGAAGTCGTACGTCGTCTTCTGGGCGTCCAAGGTCTACGGCGCGGACGACCCGGACCACACGGGATCGACGTACAACAAGATGCTGTACGCGACGACGAAGGACTTCCGCACCTTCAGCAAGCCCGAGGTGTGGAACGACCCCGGCTATTCGGTGATCGACTCCACGGTGGTCAAGGACGGCCGCGACTACTACCGCTTCACCAAGGACGAGCGGGACCCCGCTTCGGGCACCCCCTGTTCGAAGTTCATCACCGCGGAGAAGTCGCGGACCCTGACGGACACGTCGTACGACTTCGTGGCCGACTGCATCGGGAAGGGCGTGATCGACCGGGGCGAGGGCCCCGCGGTGTTCAAGGCCAACACCGGGGACACGTGGTACATGCTCATCGACGAGTTCGGCGGGCGCGGCTATGTCCTCTTCGAGACGACGGACCTCGCGTCGGGCAAGTGGACCGAGACGAAGGGCGCCGCGCTGCCTCCGGGCGCCCGGCACGGCACGGTCCTTCCGGTGACACAGACGGAGTACGACCGGCTGCTGGGCACCTGAACTACACCGTCCGTACCGCCGCGGCGCAGGCCGTGAGTTCACCGACGGCTTGTGGCTGACGCGTGACGGAGCTTCATGCGGTCTCCTTCCGCCGGGCGGTGGCGCTCGCGCCGGCCGTGAAGGCGAGCCGTGCGAGCCGCAGGGGGCCGCGCAGTCGTACGCGCAGATCGCGCACACCGGCGGCGGTGAAGCCGGAGGTGTGCGGGGCGTAGTCGTACACGCGTCCGGTGGCCGGGACGGTGACGGTGGTGGCGGTGCTGCCCGAGATGAGGTCGACGGCTCCCGACCCGGCGACCTCGACCGAGACGGCGCGCACGCCCTCGCCGAAGTCGCAGTCAAGGAAGAGGAGTTCGCCGGTGCCTCCGTCGAGGGGGCGTACGGCGTCGCCGTGTGTCCTGGCGCGGTCGACCATCTCGGTGCCGTGCTGTTCGTCGTAGGCGGTCGCCGCCAGGCCGCTCTCGCGCGCCGGCCGTGCGGCGATCGGATCGCCCGTGATGTCGACGGTCACCGTGCGCCTGATGTCGCCGCTGGAGGCGCCCGCGTGCACTTCGTGGGCGCCCGGCGCCACGGTCCAGCGGTCGTGCCGCACGTCCCAGAACCCCAGGTCGCTGACCGGCAGCCGGAACTCGAGGCGGCGTGTTTCCCCGGCGGCGAGGTGGATGCGGCGGTGTGCGGCGAGCCGGCGGTGCGGCAGCGCGAGGGTCCCGGCGGCATCGGCGGGAGCCCGGGTGTAGAGCTGGGCCACCTCGTCGGCGGCAACGGACCCGGTGTTGGTGAGGGTGAGCGCGACCCGGACCGAATCCCCTTCGCTGACGGCCACCAGATCGTCGTACGCGAAGGAGGAGTAGCCGAGGCCGTGCCCGAACGGGTAGAGCGGGGTGCCGTCGAAGTAGAGGTAGGTCTGCCGGGAGCCGATGATGTCGTAGTCGAGCAGGCCGGGGAGGTCGGTGTCGGCGGCGTACCAGGTCTGCGGGAGGCGTCCGGCCGGGGAGACGTCGCCCGCGATGATCCGGGCGAGCGCGCTGCCCGCGGCCTGCCCGCCGTGCGCGGTCCACAGCAGTGCGGGCAGCTGGTCGTGGGCGTCGGCGACGGCGTACGGGTAGGCACAGACCAGGGCCAGTGCGGTGCGGGGGTTGGCGGCGCGGGCCGCGCGCCACAGCCGCTCCTGGTGCGGCGGCAGGGCGAGCGTCGTGCGGTCCTCGGTCTCGCGGCCGTTGATGTGGGGGTCGTTTCCCGCGACGACGAGCACGGCATCCGCCTGCGCGGCGGCGCGCGCCACGGCGTCCTCGCCGCGCTCCGCGAACTCGACGGCGAAGATCTCCGGCTCATCGGCAACCTTCACGCCGTCGGCGGCGACCGTGACGTACCCGCCCGTCCCCGTGTGTTCGATGAGGTACCCGTCCCCGTGGCCGACCAGCGCGAACGTCTCCTGTACGACCCAGCCGCCGGGCTGGTCCGCCGACGCGCGCACGAAGCCGTCCTCGGCGACCGAGAGATAGCGCCCGTCGGGGGCGCGCAGCGTCCAGGCGCCGCAGCCCCAGTCGATCAGGGCGAACTCGGTCGGCTCGGGGCCACAGGTCAGCGGCGGCAGGTCGGTACGGCCGCTCAGCAGGGCCCGGTCCAGGGCGGCCTCGGCGGCCGGGAGCGGGCCGTCCTGCTCGGTGTCCGGCACCCGCAGCCAGCCGGCCCCGCACCGCAGGCGCACCCGGTCCACGCCTTCGGTGAAGGTGACCCGGTCGGCGCCGAATCGTTCGCGCAGTCCGTCGAGGGGGGGTGCTGCGGCGGATCAGGGTGCCGCTGTACCAGTCCGTCTTGCACTCGTCGGCGAGGAGTCCGACGACCGCGATCCGGGTGCCTTCGGGCAGCGGGAGCAGGTGGTCGTTCTTCAGCAGGACGACGGCCTGTTCGGCGGCCTCCCGGGCGAGTGCGCGGTGCGCGGGGGTGTCGAAGGCGTGGGTGGCCGGTTCCGCGTACGGGCCCTGGCCGGGGTCGAACTCGCCGAGCCGGAAGCGCACGGACAGGTGGCGGCGTACGGCGGTGTCGATGTCGGGCTGGGTCAACAGGCCTTGTTCCAAAGCGCTTTGGATGCGTCCGGTGATGATGCTCGCGTCGGTGCCGTGGTCGGTGAAGCTGTCCACGCCCGCGGTGAGCGCCGCCGCGGTGGCCTCCTCGTGGGTGTCGAAGTACTTCTCGGAGTCCACGAGGTTGCTGGGCGCGCCCGCGTCGGAACAGACGAGCAGGTCCTGGTCGGTCCAGGTGCGCAGGTGCTCGCGCAGGTAGGGCGAGAGATGGTTGGGGCGGCCGTTGACCAGGTTGTACGCGGGCATCACCCCGGCCACGGCGCCCGCCTCCACGGCGGCGCGGAAGGCCCGCAGGTCGTACTCGCGCAGGACGCGGGGGCGCACGGAGGCGGACGACGTGTCGCGGTGCGTCTCGTTGTTGTGGGCCAGCCAGTGCTTGAGCACGGGGGCGGTGCGCCAGTGGTGCGGGTGCTCGCCGCGCAGGCCGCGGGTGTAGGCGACGGCGATCGCGGAGGTGAGCCGCGGGTCCTCCGAGTAGCCCTCCTCGTTCCTGCCCCACAGCGGGTGGCGGAGCAGGTTCACCGTCGGCGCCCAGAGGTTGAGGCCCACGCGGTCGTCCCCGGCGCGCATCGCGCGCGCCTCGGTGGCGACCACCTCGCCGATGCGGCGCACCAGGTCGTCGTTCCAGGTGGCGCCGAGGCCGACGGCCTGCGGGAAGACGGTGGCAGGGCCCATCCAGGCAACGCCGTGCAGGGCTTCCTGTCCGGTGCGGAACGGGGCGATGCCAAGCCGTTCGACGCCCGGGGTGAACTGGTGCAGGAGCGCGATGCGTTCGCCGGTGGTCAGCCGGGACAGGAGGTCGTCCACGCGCCGGTCCAGCGGCAGTTCGGGGTCACGAAAGGGCAGCGGGCTTGCGGTCACGTACGGATCCCCTTGGCGGACGGCGAGCGGCGGGCACGGAAGAACGGCACAAGATTCGAAGCGCTTCGATGCTGGGGGCCGCTGGAGCCCGTGTCAAGGTGGCAGACCTCCAGAACCCCTCCACCTGAGGGGATTTGGCACAAACGGGGATCGGCAGAACCCCGCCGAGGAATTCGGATCCGAGTCTTGTTACGACCCAAGCCTTCACTTAACCTCGCTGCAACATCGAAGCGCTTCGAATGCCGACCGGCGGTGACCGCCGTGTGTCCGGGCACGCGCCACGAAGGGTTGACGCCATGACGCCGAACTCCTCCTCCGACAGCTCTCGTTCGAGTCGGAGATCTTTCCTCGCCTCATCGGGCCTCGCCGCGCTCGTCGTGGCAGGCGGGGCACCGCTGCTCACGGCCTGCGGGGGCAGCGGGTCGAACAACGAGGGCACCACGACGGGAAAGAAGCTCAAGGACCTGCTCCCCGCGTATGTCGCCTCGGAGCTCACGGCTCCGGACATCCCCGCCAAGAACGGTTCGGCCGCGGGCTTCACCAAGGCCCTTCCCGCCGCCGAACTCAAGCAGTCCGTGCCGAAGAAGCTCGGCAAGGGCGGCGAGTTCACCGTCATGGCGCCGATCTGGGGGAACGTCCCCAAGCAGGGCAATCCCTACTGGACGGCGATGGACGAGGCCGCCGGTGTCCGCGTCAAGTGGCAGAACCAGCAGGGCGACACGTACGGCCAGAAGCTGGGCGCGGTCCTGGCCTCCAGCGGCGTCCCGGACGCCGTGGTCGTGCCGGGCTGGGAGCTGACCGGCAAGATACCCAGCGCCGTCGCCAACAAGTTCGCCGACCTCGGCCCCTATCTGAGCGGCGACAAGGTCAAGGAGTATCCCAACCTCGCCGCGATCCCCACCGGCGCCTGGCAGCGCTCCATCTTCGGCGGCAAGCTCCGCGGCCTGCCGATGCCCTCCGCCACCACGGTGAACATCGCCCCCTTCTACCGCACCGACCTCTTCGAGAAGGAGGGGCTGGAAGCGCCCACGAGCGCGCAGGAGTTCTTCGATCTGTGCAAGCAGCTCAACGCCCCCAAGAGCAAGGTGTGGGCGTGCGGCGACATGACCTGGTCGGCCTGGCACATCTTCGGGGTGCTGCCGGAGAAGCCGTACTACTGGAAGCTCGTCGACGGCAAACTCGTCAACCGCTACGAGACCGACGAGTACCTCGAAGCCCTGGAGTGGTCGCGCAAGCTGTACTCGGCGGGCTTCGTGCACCCCGACGCGAAGGCCGAGACCGGCAGCATCGGCGACCTGTGTGCGGCGGGCAAGGTCTGGATGTACTGCCAGGACCTCTCCGACTGGTACGGCAAGGCGGCCGTGCAGCGCGTGGACAACAAGAAGTTCCGCATGGAGGCCTTCGACTACTTCGCCGCGGACGGCGGCGCCCCTACCCTGTACGCGCGTCCGCCGGCCGACATCTGGACGTTCATCAGCGAGAAGGCCGACGAGAAGACCGTCCGCGACATCCTCGCCCTGGCCAACTTCACGGCCGCTCCCTACGGCTCCACGGAGCAGCGCCTGCGCATGTACGGCGTCGAGGGCGTCCACCACACGTTCAAGGACGGCGTCCTCACCAAGAACGGCAAGGGCAACAACGAAGTCTTCTCGACGTACGAGTACCTCGCGTCGCCCGCGCCGTTCGTCGCCTACCCCGACCTGCCCGACGTCACCGAGGGGATGGTCGAGTGGCAGCAGCGGCAGGGCGCACACACGAAGAAGCCGCTCTTCCACGGCATGCAGATCATCGAGCCGACCCGGTACACCGAACTGAACGCCGAGTTCGAGGACCTGGAGAAGGACGTCGTGCGCGGCCGCAAGAAGGTCGGCGACATGCAGCAGGCCGCGGCGGACTGGAAGTCGGGCGGCGGCGACAAGCTGCGCGACTGGTACAAGAAGCTCCTCGATGAGACCGGGGCGTCCGGCGACACGGCGTCCTGACATGGCCCAGAGCACGACTCACGCGCGCGGTACCACCACCGGGCGGGCACCCTCCTCCGAAGCCGCCGCGCCCCGCGAAACCGCGCCCCGCACGAAGAAGACGCCCGCCCGCGTCCCGCTGCGCCACCGGCTGCGCCGCGACCGCGTGCTGCTCCTGATGGTGCTGCCCGCCCTGCTGCTCCTGCTCGTCTTCAACTACGTACCGCTGATCGGCAACGTCGTCGCCTTCCAGGACTACGACCCCTACATCGCCGACAACGCGTTCCAGGCGATGACGCAGAGCCCCTGGATCGGCGTCGAGCACTTCCGGCACATGGTCGAGGACCGGCTGTTCTGGCAGGCGGTCAGGAACACCCTGGCCATCTTCGCGATCCAGCTGACGCTGTTCTTCCCGCTGCCGATCGCACTCGCGCTGTTCGTCAACAGCTTCGTGCGCCCCCGGGTGCGGGCGGTCGCCCAGGCGATCCTCTACCTTCCGCACTTCTTCTCCTGGGTCCTGGTCATCACGGTCTTCCAGCAGATGTTCGGCGGGGCGGGTCTGGTCGCCCAGGTCCTGCGGGACCACGGGCACGAGGGCTTCGACCTGATGACCGACCCGGGCCTCTTCAAGTTCCTGGTCACCTTCGAAATGGTCTGGAAGGACGCGGGCTGGGGCGTCATCGTCTTCCTCGCCGCACTGGCCGCCGTCAGCCCGGACCTGTACGAGGCATCCGCCATGGACGGCGCGAACCGCTGGCGGCGCATGTGGCACATCCAGCTGCCCGCGCTGCGTCCCGTGGTGGCGCTGCTGCTCGTGCTCCAGGTGGGCAACGCGCTGACGGTCGGTTTCGAACAGATCCTGCTCCAGCGCACCGCCGTGGGCCCCACGGCATCCGAGGTCCTCGACACCTATGTGTGGAACACCGGCCTGGACAACGGCAACTTCGGCTACGGCGCCGCCATCGGCATCGTCAAGGGCGTCTTCGGCCTCCTGATGGTGCTCGGGGCCAACAAGGCCGCCCATCTGATGGGCGAGCAGGGGGTGTACAAGCGGTGAGCGTGCTGACCTTCGGCATCAAGCCCGGCAGCAGGTCAGGGCTTCGCCCGGTGTGGGAGGAGCCGCCGACCCGGGCCGGCCTGGCCACCAAGGGCGTGACGCTGGCGCTGGTGTGCCTGGCGGTCCTCTTCCCGGTGTGGGTGGTGGTCGTCACCAGCCTCTCGTCGGTCAGGACGATCACCGAGACGGGCGGCCTCGTGGTGATCCCGCGCGGGGTCACCTTCGTCCACTACCAGGAACTCCTCGGCGGCGGCCAGGTGTCGCGCGCGGCCCTGGTCAGCGTGCTCGTC
>NZ_JBNNJZ010000064.1:0-29131 GCF_050270335.1 Streptomyces sp. NPDC059900 | reverse complement strand
GTCGCCAAGCCGATGCGGTTCGTGCCGCGCAGCGTGATGGTCGGCTTCGTGAATTCCCTGGCCATCCTGATCTTCATGGCCCAGGTCCCGGAGATGCACGACGTGCCCTGGCCCGTCTATCCGCTGATCATCGGCGGGCTCGCCCTCATGGTGTTCTTCCCCAAGATCACCACGGTGATCCCGGCGCCGCTCGTCTCGATCATCGTCCTCACGGTGATCACGGTCGCCGCCGGGATCGCGGTGCCGACCGTCGGAGACAAGGGAGAACTGCCCTCGTCCCTGCCGGTACCGGGCCTGCCCGACGTGCCGTTCACCATGGACACCCTGACGACCGTCGCGCCCTACGTGCTCGCCATGGCGCTGGTCGGCCTGATGGAGTCCCTGATGACGGCCAAGCTCGTCGACGACATCACCGACACCCGTTCCTCCAAGAAGCGCGAGTCCATCGGCCAGGGCATCGCCAACATCGTCACCGGCTTCTTCGGCGGCATGGGCGGCTGCGCCATGATCGGCCAGACGATGATCAACGTGAAGGTGTCCGGGGCCCGCACCCGCCTGTCCACCTTCCTCGCGGGCGCCTTCCTGATGGTCCTGTGCATCGTCTTCGGACCCGTCGTCTCCGACATCCCCATGGCCGCCCTGGTCGCCGTGATGGTGATGGTCTGCTTCGCGACCTTCGACTGGCACTCCATCGCGCCGAAGACGCTGAAGCGGATGCCCGCCGGGGAGATCACGGTCATGGTCGTCACCGTGGCGTGCGTGGTCGCCACGCACAACCTCGCCGTCGGTGTCGTCGCGGGATCGATCACGGCGATGGCCGTCTTCGCCAAGCGCGTCGCCCACCACGCCGAGGTCACCGCTCTTCCCGACCGCCAGGACGGCAAGGTCACCTACTCCATCACCGGCGCGCTCTTCTTCGCCTCCGCCAACGAACTCGTCGGGCGGTTCGACTACGCAGGTGACCCCGACAAGGTCGTCATCGACATGAGCGCCGCCCACGTCTGGGACGCCTCCTCCGTCGCCGCCCTGGACGCGATCGGGGCCAAGTACGCCCAGCGCGGCAAGACGGTGGAGATCATCGGCCTGAACGGGCCGAGCGCCCGCATCCACGAGACGCTCAGCGGCGAACTCACCGGCAGCCACTGAGCTTCCCGTGCCGCGGGCCATGGCCCGGCGTCACGAATACCAGGTGGGTTCCGGGAGCTCACCGGTCAGGACGTGCCGGCCGACCTCGCGGCGCTTGTAGGCGACGGGGTCGTGCAGGGTGTGGGTGCGGACGTTGCGCCAGAACCGGTCGAGGCCTTGTGCCGACGCGGTGGAGCGGGCGCCGGTCACCTCGAAGACCTGGTTGGTGATCTCCAGAGCGACCTCCGTGGCCCGCGCCTTCACCGCCGCGACCCGCACCTCGAACGCCCCGCGGGACTGCTCGGTGACCGCGTCCGGGTCCTCGTGCAGCGCCTGGCCCTCCAGCGCGACGGCGTCGGCCAGGGCCTCGACGGCCCACAGCTTGGCGGTGAGATCGCCGTAGATGTCGATGACGTACGGCTCGTCGACGGCCCTGTCGTGGCCGCCGTGCAGCCAGGGGCGGGACTTGGCCGTGGTGTAGGAGGCGGCGGTCTCCAGGGCGCCGGCGGCGATGCCCAGATAGAAGCTGACGAAGACCAGCTGGATGGTGGGGACGTTGAGCGTGTTGTAGACGCGCGGCGTGAACTGCTTGTCGACGTATCCGGCGGCCGACGCCCACGGCGTGCGCACGCCGTCCAGGGTCACGCCGCCGCTCTCGGTGAGCCGCTGGCCGATGTTGTCCCAGTCGTCGTGGAAGGCCAGGCCCTCGCTGTCGGAGGGCACGATGGCGAAGACATGCTGGTCCGTGCCCTCGAGCACACCTTCGAGCACGGTGACGTCGGAGACCTTGCTGCCGGTGGAGAAGGACTTGCGGCCGGTGAAGACCAGGTCGTCGCCGTCCTCGGTGACCACCACGTCGTGATCGCGCGGATTGACCGCGCCGCCGAAGAACCACTGCCCGCGGGCGGCCTCGGCCTCGACGTGCTCCCACTGCTCGCGGGTGCCCACCAGGCGCGCGGCCCAGTTCCACAGGTAGTGGTAGCCGAGCAGCTGCCCGATCGAACCGTCCGCCTTGGCGACCTCGCGCACGACGCGGTAGGCCGTCGGCCAGTCCTGGCCCCCGCCGCCGTGCCCGACCGGACCCAGGAGCGTGACCAGACCGGAGTCCTTGAGCAACTGGATCTCGGCGTAAGGGGTTTGGCCCGCCCGGTCGCGGGCGACGGCATCGGTGGCCAGTACGGCCGCGACCTGCGAGGCGCGGTCGATCCAGGCCCGGGAGTCCGCGGGGGCGGGGAGTGTCTGCCAGTCGGCGGGTGCGACGGTGCTCATGTTGCTGCCTTTCCAGGGGAGTTGGGGCGAAGGGGGGCGAGGTAGGTCAGTCGGAGGCCGAGGCTTCGAGCTCGCGGACGATCGGGAGCACCTTCTTGCCGAAGTACTCCACCTCCTCCAGGTAGTGCAGGAACCCGAGCAGGAAGAGGTCCACGCCGAGCCGCTTGTAGGCGACGATGCGCTCCGCGATCTGTTCCGGGGTGCCGATCAGACCCGTACGGAATCCGTCGTTGTACTGGACGAGGTCCTCGAAGGAGGAGTCCTGCCACATGCCCTTGCCGTCGGCGGCCGACCGTCCCGCCTGCCTGACGGCGGCTCCGAAGCCCTCGACCGCATCCGTGTCGGCCTTGGCGACGATCTCGCGGAGCGTCTCGCGGGCCTCGGCCTCGGTGTCACGGGCGATGAGGAAGCCGTTGAGGCCGAAGCGGGGCGCGGAGCGTCCGGCTGCCGCAGCCGATGAACGCACGTCCCGGAGCTGCTCGGTGACGCCGTCGAAATTCTTGCCGTTGGAGAAGTACCAGTCGGACACGCGGCCCGCCATGGCGCGGGCCGCGGTCGAGTTGCCGCCCTGGAAGATCTCCGGGTGCGGGCGCTCGGGGGTGTTGAGGGGCTTGGGCTTGAGGGAGAAGTCGCGGATCCGGTAGAAATCACCGGCCAGTTCGGCGTGGTCGTCGGTCCAGACCGCGCGCAGCGCCCGGATGAACTCCTCCGAGCGGCGGTAGCGCTCGTCGTGCTCCAGCCAGGGCTCGCCGAGCGCGGTGAACTCGTCCTTGAACCAGCCGCTGACGACATTGACGGCGAACCGTCCGCCCGACAACTGGTCCGCGGTCGCACCGAGTTTGGCGAGCACCCCCGGATGCCACAGTCCCGGATGGACGGCGGCGATCACCTTCAGGCGCCGGGTGGCGAGCAGCAGGGCGAGGCTGAAGCTGGTCGACTCGTGCTGGAACTCGGCGCCGTAGCTGGCCATGTAGCGCACCTGGCTCAGGGCGTAGTCGAAGCCGTTGTTCTCGGCGAGAACGGCCAGTTCGCGGTTGTAGTCGTAGCCCCAGTCGGTGCGCTGCTCGATCTTGCTGGTGACGAGACCGCCGCTGACGTTGGGGACCCAGTACGCGAAGCGCGCGGGTTCGGATGGCATGGGGGAGCTCCTGGGGGTTCGGGGCAGGGGGGCGCGAGGGCACGCGGGCAGGGGAGCGCGGGGCGTGCGTCAGGGAGCGCTGATCACCAGGCGTCGATCACGCATGGCGGAAGAAGCCGCGGACGCGGCGTCGGCCGATCAGCGAAGGAGAGAGGGAGAAGAAGAGAAAGAAGGGCCGAGCGGAGGCCGGAGGTCAGCGGCGACAGAAGGAGCCGGCAAGACGTCCGAGGTCGATGTGGCGGCGCTGGGTGAGCCTGCGCATACCGATCAACTCCTCGCTGGACAGGACCGGATCCGCCCCGCCGAACGGCGGGAGGAGCCCGGTCCGTTCACACGTTAGCGAGCGAAGCCGCCCCGGGTCGATTCGGCATTGGCGAGGGGCTGATAGGGCTCCCCTTCCACCGGGGCCGGGGCGGGTGCAGGTGACATTTGTACCGGCGGATCGACGACATCCGGATCTGCCCCCTGCCGCGCCGCGCGAGCACGATGAACGCAGTGACCGCGGTGGCGGACGGGCCGCCGCGGACAGCGGAAGAGGGAGGCGTGGGTGCCATGGTCCTGCCGATGCGCAACGAGCAGAGCGTGCCTCGCAGCGGCACGTACGAGATCGACCCGGCGGCCTCGGCGGTGCGGTTCAGGACGCGCACGGTGTTCGGACTGTTCCCGGTGCGGGGCACCTTCGGCATCGGCCGCGGTCGGATCACCGTGACCGATGCCGTCGAGGACTCCGCGGTGGACGTGACGATCCGGGCCGACACGTTCGACTCCGGGCTGCGGCGCCGTGACCGGCATGTCGTGTCCGCCGACTATCTCGATGCCGCCGGCCACCCGGAGATCGAGTTCCGCAGCCGCGGGGTGACGCAATCCGCGGCGGGTACGGCGGAGCTGCCCGGGGAGTTGACGGTGCGAGGCGTCACGCGGCCCGTCACCGTCACCGTCGGGGCGGTGGTGCCGGACGGGGAGCGGCTGATCGTCGAGGGCGCGGCCGTCGTCGACCGGTACGCGTTCGGCGTGACCACGGCGAAAGGCATGACCGGCCGCCGACTGAAGCTCCGCCTCACCGTCGAAGCGGTTGCCCGCTGAAGGCGCCGGCCGCCCCGCGCGTCCCCCGCCCGAAGTCCGCATTCCGCAACTGATGTCACTGCTGTGTCACGCCCACGGCGTGCACCACAACTCCCGTAGGGGCTGCCGGGTCGAACTGGGCGTCAGTGAGGAACGGGCGCTTGCCGGTAAATCACGCCACATGACCGGATCTTTGGGCTCATACGCCATCAGACCTACGGGGGAGCAGGACATGACCAGCACGTCCACCACCAGCGACACGACCACCACCGGCACGGCCCGCCCGCACCGCACCACGCGCCGCACGAAGACGTCCGCCGCCGTGGCGGCCGCGTCCTTCCTGCTGCTGGCGGGCGTCGGCATCGCCGCCGCGCCCGCGGCCCTGGCGGGCGTGCCGGGCGGTACCAGCGCCGCGGACCGCAACTCCGACTTCGACGGCGACGGTTACGACGACGTCCTGATCGGCGCTCCGGACGGCACCGTCAGCGGCAAGGAGGGCGCCGGTTACGTCACGGTCCAGTACGGGGCGGCCAATGGCATCGGCGTCAACAACAGCGTGCCCAAGGCGCGAACGGCCGTGTTCAGCCAGTCCACCACGGGGGTGCCGGGCAGCTCGGAGGCGTATGACTCCTTCGGCAAGTCCGTCGCCACCGGAGATCTGGACGGCGACGGCTACGACGACGCGGTCATCGGCGCGCCGGGCGAGGACGTCGGAGAGGCGGAGAACTCCGGCCGGGTGACCGTCCTGTTCGGCTCGAAGACCGGGCTGCGCGCGGACCGTGCCCTGAACATCGCCGCCGACTCCCCGCAAGAGGGCGCCCGCTTCGGCATGTCCGTCACCGCGGCCCGCTTCACCGGCGCGACCACGGCCGACGTGGTCGCCGTGCTCGACCGCGCAGGCGCCCAGCTGTTCACCTACACCGGGGGCGAGCTCAGCCACACCGACTCCGTGGACACCACGGAGCACCCCGCGGGAACCGCGATCCAGCCCGGCTACCTGACCACCGGCGACTACGACAGCGACGGCTACGCCGACCTGGTCATCTCCGGTTACAGCCCCGACGACGGCCACAAGCAGGGCTGGTCGACCGTCTACGCGGGCGGCGAGAGCGGCGTCTCGCACCAGCGGGACCTGAACGGCGGCCTGGGCACCGCGTCCGGCGACATCAACAACGACGGCTACGACGACCTGGTCGTGGGCCAGATCCGCACGTCGGACGACCAGCCGCAGGGCGCGAACGGCGGTCTGGCGGGCGTCTATTACGGCGGTGAGGAAGGCCCCGTGGGCCAGGAGCCCGACAACGCGCCCCAGTGGTGGACGCAGGACTCGCCGGGCGTCCCCGGCACGGCCGAGGAAGGCGACGCCTGGGGAGGCGAGCTCTCCGTGGACGACGTCGACGGAGACGGATACGCGGACGTGGCGGTCGGCGCCGCAGGCGAGGACGTGGGCACGGTGCGGGACGCGGGCGCCGTCTGGCTGCTGCGCGGCTCGGCCGAAGGACTGACCGCCACCGGCGCGCAGTCCTTCGACCAGAACACCTCGTACGTTCCCGGCGTGGCGGAGGAGAGCGACGGGTGGGGCGGCCAGCTCCGTCTCGCCGACACGGACACCGACGGCCGCTCCGAGCTGATCGCCGCGGCGCCGGGCGAGAACACCCGCGACGGTGCGGTCTGGGTGCTGCCCGCGAGCACGAAGGGCCTGGTGGCGGACGGTTCGTGGTCGTACGGCGGGGCGGCTCTGGGCGCCCCGGCGACGGACGCGGCGTTCGGTGCGGCCGTCGACGAGTGACCGGCTGACCGGGGCCGCAGGTGCGGGCTACCCGGCGGGGCGGGCGTCGATGAGCGGCAGCACGGGGAAGTCGTGGTGCCGCCAGATCCGGCGGGAGTGCTCTTCGGGGTACGCCGTGACAGCCGGGCGGGTGTCGAAGAGCTGCACGAGGCCTTGCGCGGTGTCGTATGCGGGCCAGCCCGGGTCGCCGTGCGCGGCGAACGCCGTCCAGGCGGCGCGCATACGGGCCGACAGCGCCTCCGTGTCAGGGGGCGGGTCCTCGCCGATCAGGGCGGCGGGCCGGCCGCGGTCGAGGTTGCCGAAGACGAGCGGCACGTCCAGGCCGTGACAGGCGCCCAGGACACCGCCCATGCCCGGAGCCGGCCAGGTCAGCTCGTAGACGTGGGCGCGGCCCCCGGCGGCGTTCTGGGCCTGGGCGAGACGGAGGCCCGGCATGCGGAACAGCCAGTCGGACTGCACCAGTTCGTGCAGCGCGTCCGGGCCCGCGGCCGGGAAGGCGTCGTGGTAGAGGCGTGCGCCGTCCCGGCCGGGGCCGAAGACGCGCAGGGCGGTCGCCGCCTGCTCCTGCGTCACCTGGCCGAGCAGACCGTCGAGCGCGGTGAGCAGCCGCGCCTCGTCGCGGGTGTGGCCGACGAGGAATCCGATGCCGCGGCAGGCGCCGTCGGCGAGGGCCTGCCAGGGAGTTCGCGGCAGCACCTGGCCCTCGACGACCGGCGAGAACGCGATCGACCTGTGCGCCGGCGGGCCCCAGCGCCCGGCCCGCCGGCCCATGTCGGCGCCGACCGCGTCACCGGCGGCGGACAGCAGGTCCGGGTCCACCGCGGACAGGTCGGCCACGGTGGGCTTGAGGCCGAGTTCGGCGGCGCAGGCGGCGGCGATGTCGGCGGCGAGGTCCGGCGAGAAGAACGTGCCCTGCACGCTCTGGGCGACGGCCCGGACGAAGAGCCCGGCCGCACGCGGCATGGCAAGGAGCGCGGCGACCGATCCGGCGCCCGCCGACTGGCCGAAGAGCGTGACGCGTGCCGGGTCGCCGCCGAAGGCCCGGATGTTGTCCCGCACCCACTCCAGAGCGGCCACCTGGTCGAGCAGACCCCGGTTGGCGGGCGCCCCCTCGATCTGCCCGAAACCCTCAAGGCCCACCCGGTAGTTGAAGGTCACCACGACGACGCCGCCCTCACGGGCGAGGCGGCCGCCGTCGTACTCGGGAAGACCGGACATGCCGATCGTGTAGGCGCCGCCCTGGATCCACACCATCACCGGCAGCCCTGCGCCCGGGCCCGGGTCGGGCGACCAGACATTGACCGTCAGCCATCCGTCGCCCCTCACTTCGCGCGCCAGCGCGTCCATGCCGAAGTGGCTGCCCTGCGGGGGCGGCGGTCCGTACGACAAGGCGGTTCGCACCCCCTCCCAGCTCCGCACCGGCTGCGGCGCGGCGAATCGGCGCGGGCCCACCGGCGGCCCGGCGAACGGAACGCCGCGAAAGACCGCCACCCCCGTCTCCCGCGTGCCGCGCAACGGTCCCGCGGCCACCCGGATCTCGGGCCCGGCCCCGGACTGTTCCGACGCACCCACGGTCATCACGACTCCCCCTCCGGCCGGACAGGGGGAGCATCTCGCCGCGTCCGGACACGGCGCCAGCCATTTTCGGCACCGCCCGGCAGGCACCGCGCCCACTGGCGGGGCACCCGCGCTACGCATGAGGCGCGTGATGGACTCGGGGCATGGCTCAGAAGGCTCTCATCGTCGTAGACATGATCAACATGTACGACCACCCGGACGCGGAGATCCTGCGGAAGTCGGTCAGGGAGGTGCTGCCGAACGTCCGCAGAGTGATCGAGCGGGCGCGGGCCGACGACATCACGGTCATCTACGCCAACGACAATTTCGGCCTGTGGCGCTCACACCACGACGAGCTCCTGGACAAAGTCCTGAGCGGCCCGCACGCGGAGTTGGTCGCGCCGATCCGCCCCGAAGGCGACTCGCTCTTCGTGGTGAAGGCCCGGCACTCGATCTTCTACGACACCCCGCTGGAATACCTGCTCCGCCAGCGCGGCATCGATTCCGTGCTCCTGTGCGGCCAGGTGACCGAGCAGTGCATCCTCTACTCGGCGCTCGACGCCCACATCAGGCATCTGGAAGTCGTCGTGGCCGAGGACGCCTGCGCGAGCATCCACGGTGACCTCGCCGAGGCCGCCCTGCAGATGATGGAACGGAACATGCAGGCACGGCTCGTGCGTTCCACGGACGACGAGCTGTTCCCAGGACGTACGAGCTGATGGGAGACGACCCGGGGTGGCCCGCATGGATCCGCTGACCGAGCTGGACGCGCGTATCTCGGAGTGTGCCGCGTGCCCGCGCCTCGTCGCCTGGCGCGAAGAGGTCGGGCGGGTCAAGCGGGCCGCCTTCGCGGACTGGACGTACTGGGCACGGCCGGTGCCCGGCTTCGGGCCCGCGGATGCCTCGATGCTCGTCATCGGGCTCGCCCCCGCGGCGCACGGAGGAAACCGGACGGGGCGGATGTTCACGGGCGACCGCTCCGGAGACGTCCTGTACCGGGCGATGTACGAACTGGGCCTGGCCTCAAGCCCGTCAGCGGTATCCGTGGACGACGGACTGACGCTGCGCGGGGTACGCGTGACGTCGCCGGTGCACTGCGCCCCGCCGGAGAACAAACCGACTCCGGGCGAGCGCGACACGTGCAGGCCCTGGCTCGTACGGGAGATGGAGCTGCTTGGGCCGCGCCTGCGCTCGGCGGTGATCCTGGGGGCGTTCGGCTGGCAGGCGGCGCTGCCGGCCTTCGCGGCGGCAGGCTGGCAGGTGCCCAAGCCGCGGCCGAAGTTCGCACACGGCACGCGGGTGACGCTGGAGCGCGCGGACACCCGGGCGACCGGCGGCGCTTCAGGGTCCGTCGTACCCACGGATCCCGGACCGGGCCCCGTCACCCTGTACGGCTGTTTCCACGTCAGCCAGCGCAACACGTTCACCGGCAGGCTGACGCCGGACATGCTCAAGGACGTCCTGCGCGAGGCAGCCGGGGAGGCGGCCGTCCCGCCGTACGCGCCGTGAACACCTCACCCGGCGCCGGAAACGCCCGCAGCCCCCGCTCGCCGGGAGCGGGGGCTGCGGCGGAGTGCGGTCAGCCCTGGCGGCGCTTGAGGGAATCCTGCGCGTCCTTGGCGCGGTCGCGCATGTCGCCCATGGCCTTCTTGACCTCGCCCTTGGCCTGGTCGGCCTTGCCCTCGGCCTGCTTGTCACGGTCGCCCATGACCTTGCCGCCCATTTCCTTGGCCTTGCCCTTCATCTTGTCCATGCCGCCCTTGTCAGCCATGACCACTCCTTTGTCGGTGCAGCGCCCGCCGGTTTCACCTGTGATGCGGGCTCCTGCATTCAACGTAGGCGGCCGACGGTGACCCCGCGCGCCCAGTCGTCACGCACCGTAATGGCGGAGTGGATTCAGTCCAGGCAGAACTCGTTGCCCTCCGGGTCGGCCATCACGATGTGGCCCGCGCCCATCGGGGGAGCCGGCTCCTCGCGGCGCACCCGCCGGGCCCCCAGTGCCACAAGGCGCTGGCACTCGGCCTCCAGCGCCGCCATCCGCTCCTCTCCCTGAAGACCGGGAGCCGCGCGGACGTCGAGGTGGACACGGTTCTTGGCGACCTTGTCCTCCGGCACCTGCTGGAAGAACACCCGGGGTCCGATCCCCGCCGGGTCCTCGATGGCCGATCGGGAGTTGCGCTGATCCTCCGGAACGCCGATCCGCGCGAGGAAGTCGTCCCAGGCGGCCAGGGCGTCCGCGCCCTCGGGCAGGTCGACTCCGGGCGGGCCGGGGTGGATGTAGTCCAGGGCGTCGCGCCAGAAGGACGACAGGGCCCGCGGGTCGTGGGCGTCGAAGGTGATCTGCAGGTGGCGGCTCATCGGGTGGCTCCGTTCACGTCGGGATGCGTGTGCAGGTACAGGTCGCGCAGCAGGCAGACCTCGGACAGGTGGTGGATCAGCTCGCGGTGGACGTGCAGCACCAGGTCGGCCATGGGCGCCTCGGGGTAGGGCTCCTTGTCGCCGACCGGGACCCGCAGCCCCGCGTCGCCGATGCCGCGCACCCCGGTCAGCCAGCCGTCGAGCTGGGATTCGAGCTGGCCGAGTGCGGCGGACGCGCTGCCTGCGTACTCCCAGCTCTCGTAGGACGCCGCGGGCGCGCCGAAGTGTGCGGCGTTGCGGGCGGCGAGCACGCCCACGATGACGTGACCGAGCCGCCAGGCGATCGTGGTGAACGGCGCGGGCTCCGGCTGCGGGAAGGCGAAGTCGATCGCGAAGTCCCCGGAGCCGGCCTGCACGGGCGCCGTCGAGGTACCGCGCGGCCGCACGCTCCAGGAGTCCGGCACCGGCGACCAGAAGTACTCGTCATCGGTGAGGCCGTCGAGCCGGGCCCGGAGCTGATGGGTCCAGTGGAACTCCCACTGCTCGCAGAGCGTCCGGTTCCAGGCGGTTTCGTCTGGGTTCATGCAGCCACTGTGACAGCACAGGCGGACAGGATCGGTCCGCTATCTCTGGCAGGGTTGGCGCCATGGACGGGACAGGCGCCGAAGAGCGGGGCACGACGGAGCGGGTGCTCACCCTGCTCGGGCTGTTGCAGCAGCGCAGGGTCTGGACCGGCCCCGAGCTGGCAGGCCGGCTCGGGGTCACGTCCCGCACCGTGCGCCGCGACGTGGAGCGGCTGCGCACGCTCGGCTATCCGGTGCACGCCGGGCAGGGGGCCGGCGGCGGCTACCGCCTCGGGCCGGGGCAGGAGCTGCCGCCGCTGCTGCTCGACGACCAGGAGGCGATCGCGACCGCGGTCTCGCTCCTGGCCGGCGCGGGCGGCGCGGTCGCGGGCGCCGGAGATGCCGCCTTGCAGGCGCTGACCAAGCTCGACCAGGTGCTGCCCGCGCGGCTGCGGCACGAGGTGCGCGCGCTCACGGACTCGGTGGAGTCCTTCGGCGGCGGACGCACCCCCGTCGACCCCGAGGTGCTGATGACCCTGGCCCGAGCCTGCCGCGACGAGGTCGAGGCGGGCTTCGGCTATCGGTCCGGGGGCGAGGCGCGACGACGGCGGGTCGAGCCCTACCGCCTGGTCGCGTCGGACCGGCGCTGGTACCTCTTCGCCTACGACCTCGACCGCGAGGACTGGCGCACCTTCCGCGTCGACCGGATGACCGACGCGTCCGCGCGGACCTGGCATTTCCGGCCGCGCGACGCACCCGACGCGGCGGCTTACGTACAGGAGGGCGTGGCGAGCCGCGTCTACTCGCACCAGGCGCGTTTCCTCGTGCACGCGCCCGCCGACACGGTACGCGCGCAGATTCCGGCCGCGGCGGCGGTCGTGCGGCAGCGCGAGAACGGGCGGTGCGAGGTGCTCAGCGGCGGCGAACGCCTCGATGCCGTGCTGCTGCACATGCTCCTGCTGGGGCACGACTTCGAGGTCCTTGCTCCTGCGGAACTCGGGGAACGCTGCCGCGAACTGGCGCGGAGACTGCTGGCGGCCGGGGAAGCGGTCGCAGCACCGGCACCGGCACCGGAGCCGCGGGAATCATGAGGGGCACCACCCGGCCGACGAGACGCGCCCCCCGCCGCCTTCGGGTGGCAGCGGGAGGCGCGTGGCAGGGGGCGGGTCAGCAGTCGGGCACGCCGTCGATCTTCTCGCCGCCCACCAGGTAGACATTGCTGATCCACAGGCCGTCACTGCCGCCGGGCAGTTCGACGTAGGACCACCAGCTGCTCGATCCCTGGCCCGGCTCGGAGACGAAGTCGCCCTTCCGCTGGCAGAAGTCGATCAGCTTGCCGGGACCGAAGGTGGTCGGCGAGTCCGAGCCGACGGACGGTTCGACGTGCAGACGCACATTGCTGGCCCAGACCTGGACCTCCTTGCCCTCCAGGGCCTGCTGCGTCGCGGCGGGCCCGGCCGCCGCGACCGGCGCGCTCCCGGCCGATGCCGATGCCGTCACCGGTGCGATCAGTGCGAGCGCGCCGGCGGCCACCGCCAGTGCCGCGGTCCGTGCTGCGTCACGCGGAATCCTCATGTGCTGCTCCCCGTTGGTTGTTGCAGTTTGGTCGTTCGGTCGTTCTGTCGCTCGGTCGTTGTGTCGTGCTGTCAGGCGCCGCAGACCGGGACGCCGGGCAGCTGGTTGGAGGGCGTGTCCACGTAGTAGCTGGCGATCCAACCGCGCGAGTCGCCCCGCTCGATGAAGACCCACCAGTCGTTGCCGCTGACCGTCGCGCCCTTGCGCTGGCAGCGGGCCTCGAAGGACTGGCCGGGCTGCAACTTGCCCGAGACGACGGGGCAGTTGCCGGGCGACGGGAACCCGTCGCAGGTCGCCGGCGACTGCGGGTTGTCACGGACGTTCACATTGGTCGCCCAGACGGTGAAGGCGGCGGCTGCTCCCGCCTTCGGCGCCGCATCGGCGGAAGCCGTGCCCGCCGTCACGGCGAGGCCGCCCGCGGTCACCGCAAGCGCCGCGACGGTCCCGGTCAGAAAGGTACGTACGCTCATGTTCGTTCTCCCCGTGTAGTGCGTACTCTCATGCGCTACACGGGTCGCGACGGCCTCCCGTATGACACCTGATGATGTGACCTGTGTCACATGTACGTCAGGGGTCGCTCTTCTGCACGCAGTCGGGCACCGCCGCGCTGTTGCGGGTGCGGACGCCGGGGAGCCAGCCCTCCGCGCCGAGCGCCGTGCGCACCAGATACCACCGCGTGGACGTGATCCCCTTCTCGTCCTCCACGAGCGTGCCGTCGGCGATGACGCACAGTGCCTCCAGCGGGTCGCCGTGCCAGACGACGGCCGCCCGGTTGCCGGGCGCGGCATAGCGCTCGTACGGATCCTTCGCGACCCGCAACGCGCACTCCAGGGTGCGCAGTTCACGGCAGGCCGCCTCCGCGTTGTGCACCGTGACGGCCACGCTCCGCGCGCCCGCGGGAGGCACCGGCCGGTGCTGGGCGGACGGCCGCACCAGCCACCACGTCCCCAGCGCGACCGCACCGACCAGCGCCGCCGCGACGACGAGAGTCAGGCGACGGCGGCGCCCGCCCGGCGAGCCGAGAGGAGCGGTCAGCCGATGGATCCAGGGCCGGCGGCGCCCGGCGGGGGCGTCGGCCCGGACGCGCTCCCACAGCCCGTGCGGCACCTCGATCGCCTCGTCGGCGGCGCGCAACCGCTCGCGCAGCACGGCGACGGCCGCATCATCGGGACCCGGAGTGGGGTCGTCGGGGCCCGGGTTCGCGTTCAAGACGCCTTTCCTTCCTCGGGTCTGGGTTCGGAGCGCGCCGCGACGAGCATGCTGCGCAGGCTGTCCAGGGCGCGCGTGCGGTGACGGGCCGCGGTGCCCCGGTGCACCTTCATGATTTTCGCGGCCTCGTCGATGGTGTAGCCGTCGAGATCGACGAGGATGACGACGCCCGCCTGCCGCGCCGAGAGCCTGCTCAACAGTCGCACGGCTTCCCACTCGCCCTGCCGCCGCTCAAGACCGCCGTCCCAGGCGCCGTCGACGAAGGCAGCGCCGTACACACCGCCGCTCTCCGAAGCCCGCACCGCGGCATGCGTCTCGACGTCCTCGATGAGCACCTGGCGTCTCTCCCGTCGGTAGGCGTCCCGCACGACGCTCAGCAGGGCCGAGAACGCGTAGGCGTAGGGCTCGGGATGGGCGAGCAGCCGCTCGGGACGCCCGGCGAGCTTGAGATAGGCCTCGTGCACCGCGTCCTCGGCGAGCTGCCGGGACCCGGAGAACATCACGGCTCTGCGATAGAGCCTGGGCAGCAGGCCGCAGAAGACGTCGTCGAACGCTGCCCTGTCAGGCTTCGCGCCACCACTCTGTTCCTTGGGCATAGCCGCGTGAGGCTACCCCGCCGCACGACGCGCGAATCCGGCGTTCCGCGCTTGGTCGCCCCCGGCGCTCGGCCGGGGGCGCATTAACTGATTACCCATCAAGAACCGTTCTCAGCCCTGCCGATGAACACAACTCTGGTCCCACCCGTATCTAGGGCCGGACATGTCCCCGGCTTCGGCCGGTGACCGAGACCGGCATCCCCCACAGGAGGCGACGAGTTGAGGCACAAGCGAATACCCAAGCGAAAGGCCGTGCTGGCAGGGGCCGCGGCGATGGGCATGGTCGCGACAGCCGTCCTGCTGCAGCAGGCCAACGCCTCGCAGTCCGGGACGGAGGCCGCCGAGGGGCCCGCCGCCAAGAGGATCAGCGCGGCATCGGCGGCGAAGCTCCTGGAGCCGATGGCCTCGCAGCTGGGCGACGCCTACGGCGGGGCGTACTACGACGAGGCCAAGCAGCAGCTCGTCGTCAACGTCGTGGGCGACGACAACGCGGTGAACGTCCAGGTGCGCAGAGCCGGAGCGGTGGCGCGGAGCGTCGACAACAGCACGGGGGAACTGGGCACCGCCGCGAAGACGCTGGCCACGCGGGCCACCATCGCCGGAACCGCGTGGGCCACGGACCCCAGGACCAACCAGATCGTGGTCACGGCCGACCGCACGGTCACCGGCGAACGCTGGGACAAGCTCGAATCGACCGTCGATTCGCTGGGTACGGGCATGGCCCGCATCCAGAAGTCCGCGGGCGAGTTCAAGCCCTTCGCCTCGGGCGGTGACGCCATCTTCGGAGGCGGCGCGCGCTGTTCGCTGGGCTTCAACGTGACGACCGAGGACGGGAGCCCCGGCTTCCTCACCGCGGGACACTGCGGAGTGGCCGCCGAGAGCTGGTCCGATGCCCAGGGCGGCGCGGCCATCGGCACCGTCCAGGCCGCCACGTTCCCCGGAGAGGGCGACTTCGCCCTGGTCACGTACGACGATCCGGCCACCGAGGCCCCGAGCGAGGTCAACACGGGCGACGGCCAGGCCGTGGAGATCACACAGGCCGCCGAAGCCGCGGTCGGGCTCGAGGTGTCCCGCATGGGCAGCACCACGGGGCTCAACGAGGGCACCGTCACCGGGCTCAACGCCACGGTGAACTACGCGGAGGGCACCGTCACCGGACTCATCCAGACCGATGTGTGCGCCGAGCCGGGCGACAGCGGGGGCTCGCTGTTCACCGCCGACGGGAGCGCGATCGGCCTCACGTCGGGCGGCAGCGGCGACTGCACCGCGGGCGGCGAGACCTTCTTCCAGCCCGTGACGACCGCACTGGCGGCGGTCGGCGCGGAGATCGGAGCAGGAGGCGGCAATTGAAGTCGGCCCGGATGGCCACCCTCAGGGTGCGCGCACTGACGTATGGCCTGCTGTGCATCGGCCGTAGCGCGGACCGGCGGTCGTGACCGGGGCCGCGGCCGGACGGGTCACCGGCCGCGGCCCGCGGCTCAGCCGATCGGGAAGACGGCACCGGGGGCCGCGTGCACGACGGGTCCTCCGAAGCGGGTCGCGGCGCGGGCCACCGCCTGTTCCGGGGTGAGGGAGCGGCCCACATGCGTGACGATCAACCGTCCCGCGCGGGCCGCGCCGGCCGTGTCCCCGGCGTCCTCGGGCGTGTGATGGACCTGATCGCCGTCCGCGGGCCGCTCCGCGCTGTCGGCCTCGCACAGCAGTACGTCGCACCCCTCGGCCAGGCCGGTGAGGCCCGCGCACGGCGCCGTGTCTCCGGAGTAGACCAGCGACCTGCCCCCGGCGGTGACGCGCAGGGCAAAGGCCGGGATGCCGTGATCCACCGCCCGGCTGGTCAGCGTGAGCGCACCGACGGACACCTGGTGCCCGTCGTGCAGTTCATGAACGGCGAAGGCCGATTCGACCGGGCTGCGGACCGCGGAGTTGGTGAGGAAGTGGGCAAGCCGGTCGGCGATGCCCGGCGGCCCGTACAAGGGGATCGGCGCGGTGAGCCGCACGTCGGCGTAGAGCGCCCCGTAATAGGCGGTCAGCAGGTCCGCGCTGTGATCGGCGTGCAGATGCGAGATCCAGATCGCGTCCAACTCGTCGAGGCGGGCGTGCCGTTGCAGCGGCGCGAGCGTCCCGCTGCCCGCGTCCACCCACACCCGGGTGCCGCCATGGGACACCAGATATCCGGAGCACGGATTGTCCACGCTCGGATAGGGCGTCGCGGAGCCCAGAACGGTGAGACGGAGAAGATCGCCGGCCATCCGGCGAGTCTAGAACGCGTGGATCACCACCGAAGCGCGGTTCCGGAGCCGGCCTGCCCTACCCGGTCACGCGTCGCCCACCCAGCTTCCGTGGAAGCCCAGCGGCACCCGGCCGGGCAGGTGGACGCGGGCCAGCGGATGACCGGTGAAGTCCTGTGCCGCGAGGATCACCAGGTCGGTCGCGCCGCGGTCGGGGTCGTGCACGTAGGCGAGGACGTAGCCGTCGTCCTCGTCACTGGCGCCCCGGCGCGGCACGAACACCGGCTCGCTGGCCGCCGCCCCCTTCGGGAAGCGGACGACCTGCTTGCTGTCGCGCGACATGTCGTGCTTCACCAGGCAGTTGGTGAAATTCTCGTCCGGCGGGACCCCGTCGACCGTCTGGTACGCGCGCCACATCTCGGCCGCGCTCGTCGTGTACGCGTAGCGGTGCCGGCGCGAGACGAACGATTCGTTGACGCGGGGGAACTCCTGCGGCAGATCGTCGATGCGGGTGCTGCGGACCCGCCCGGAGCGCAGGTCGATCGTCCAGCGGTCGAGTGTCGGCGTGCCGGTCGCGGACGGGCCGCCGTTGCCCCGCCCCGCCACGTAGAGGGGGGCGGGCATGGAGGTGTACTCCACCACCACCTTGTCGCCCTGGTCGTATGCGTTCAGGGTGTGCGAGAAGAAGACCGGGTCGATCCCGAACCAGCGGGCGGCGCCCCCGGCCCGCGGCAGGAGCCCCAGGCGCATGGGGTGGCGGTCGTTCCAGGCGTACGGCACCATCGCGCCCTTCTCGGCGGCAGCCGCGTCGAACGTGACGGGGATGTCCACGATCACCACGTACTTCCGGGTGAGCGCGAAGTCGTGCATCATCGGCGCGTCCGCCACTGCGACCTTGGTGGACCGCGCCACCCGCCCGGTCCCGTCGATCATGATGTGCCGCACGTGGTCCCAGGTCGGGTAGTACGCCACCGCGTGCAACTCGTCCGCCGCCGCGTCGTACTTGGTGTGCGCGGTGAACGCGCCCTCCAGGGTGGAGCGGAAGTCGTAGGGGCGCACCGTGCGGAGTTCGCCGTCCAGTTCGTAGGGCAGCGGTCCGCTTTCCTGCAACGCCAGGATCCGCCCCTTGTACGGGATCACGTGCGTATTGCACGCGAAGTCGTCCGGCGGCGCCTGGCCGGGATACCTCTCGCCCAGCTTCTTCGCCACCTGCGAGGAGCGCACCCAGCGGTTGCGGTACCACTCGGCGCGTCCGCCGCGCAGCCGCACCCCGTGCACCATGCCGTCGCCCAGCATCCAGTGGTGTGCCCGCGGATCCTCGAGGCCCAGCGCGTTGGGTCCCGTGCGCAGATAGCGGCCGTCGAGGTCGCGCGGCACGCGGCCGGTCACCTTCAGGTCGAACGCGGTCAACTCCTCGGTGACCGGGGCGAAAGCGCCCTCCAGGAACGGGAGCGACGTCTTGCCGCCCGCCGCCGCGCGGGTCGCGGCCCGCGCCGCCGGGGCGTCATGGCCGAGGCCGAAGCCGCCGACCACGCTGCCCGCTGTGGCGAGCGCCGCGCCTTGCAGGATCCTCCGTCGTGTATGACCGGTCATCACGTCTCCCCGTTCGCCGTCGCCGCCCGGCGGGGCATCCGCAGGGCTGTTTGCTGGTGAGGGGATCAAGCCTGCTCCGGCGCGGGCCGCGGGTCAGGAGGTCTGGGGCCCGACCCGGGGGTGGTGCTGATGCCACCCCGGCTCAGTCGGCCGGCGGGGCGATCATGTCGGTCCGGACCGGCACGACGTGTCCGACACGAACGGAACATTCGGTCCGTCCGTGGCCGTGAGAACCACCCGGTAGGGTTCGGGATCATGGCGCCTCGCACTACTCAGATCCTCGAAGCGGCCGCACGGCTCATCGCCCGTCGCGGTGTCCGCGGCCTGCGCGTCGAAGAGCTCGCCGCGGAGGCGGGCGTCTCGACCGGACTGATCTACTACCACTTCAAGGACCGCACCGGGATCCTGCGCCAGACCCTTGAGTTCATCAACGACCGCGCCGAGCGCTACACGGCCGGTCAGGTGGCGGAGGGCGCCGAACCGCTCGCCCCGCGTGCCGAACTCGAAGAGACCCTCCTCCTGGAACTCCAGGACACCCCGGTGATCAGGGAGAACAGCACGGCCTGGGGCGAGCTGCGGGCCAGCGCCGTCTTCGACGAGGCGCTGCGGGACGACCTCGCCAGGGCCACGCTGGTGTGGGTCCAGGAGGTCGCGGCTCTCCTGGGCCAGGTGCAGCCCACGGCCCCGCCTCCCGCGCTGGCCGCCGCGGCCGAGCGGCTCACCGCCCAGCTCGAAGGGCTGAGCATGCGCTGGCTCAGCGGAGGCCTGCGGATCGACCACGCGCGCGACCTGATGCGCGGCGCCGTCGACGCCGAGCTTGCGGCGCTGCGGGGGAAGTGACCGCAGCGGGCCGCAGCCTGCTCGCCGTGGCGGGCGGCGAGGGTCAGGACATGCTCGTCGCGCCGTCCAGGGACTCCCGGATGATGTCGGCGTGGCCGGAGTGCTGGGCGGTCTCGGTGACGATGTGCATCAGGACCCGGCGGGCCGACCACTGGGCACTGGCTTCGAACCACGGTGCCTTCGGCAGCGGCCACGTGACGCCCAGGTCGGGCAGGGTGGCGACCAGGTCGTCGGTCCTGCGGGCCACATCGGCGTAGTCGTCGAGGACGCCCGCCAGCGTGTCGCCGGGCAGCATCCTGAATCCGTCGGTCCGGCGGATCCAGTCGGCCTGCGTCATGGCCGTGAAGTCCGGCATTGACGAGGGGCCGTTGACGATGAAGCCCGCCCAGCTCCGCTCCACCTCGGTGACGTGCTTGATCAGACCGCCGAGGCACAACTCGCTCGCGGTGGTGCGCAGACCGGCCTGCTCATCGGTGAGATCACGCGTGGTGAAACGCAGGAAGTGACGGTGCTTGGCCAGCGTCTCCAGCCATTCGGCACGCTCACCGGTGACGGCCGTGGCCGCGCCGCCCTCCGTCAGGCCGTCGTGAGTGGTCAGTTCGTTCGCAGTCATGGTCATGCCTTTCCGGTGCCAACTCTCTCGCCGTCGAAGACCACGCTAGAACTCGTATAGGTCAGATCGTGTCCTAGATGGAGAGGTGCCGACGATCTATGGCGGCACCTGTCGCGCCAACGTCGCGTGGTGTCGCACCCGTTGCCATGAGAGGGCAGTGGTTCTACGCTCACCCCGGTCTGCATGGCGAACATTGTTCATGTCCATGAATGAACTCATGACTGGAGTGCGTGATGCGCGCAAGATCCCGGGTGCGGTACGGCGCCCTGCTCACCGCGGCGGCCGCCCTCGCCTCGGTCCTGATGCCGGCCGCGCACGCCACCACCCGCGCGGAGGCGCCGCGCACCGCCGTACTCGACGGCAAACGGCTCCAGCAGACCAAGCTCCGCCTGGAACACGGCGACCCTCAACTGAAGCGCTCCCTAAGGCACTTGACCAAGCGCGCCGACGCCTGGACCGGACAGGGCCCCTGGACGGTCGTCGACAAACCCCGGCCCGCACCCGGCGGGGACGTCCACGACTATCTGAGCCAGGCGCCCTACTGGTGGCCCACGCAGCCGCCGGCCGCGGACAATCCGTGGGGCTGCCCGTACGAGCAGCGCGACGGACAGCGCAACCCCGAGGTCGACACCGGGACCGACCGCCAGGACGCGGAGAAGGTCTTCGACTCGACGTACGACCTGACGCTCGCCTGGTACTACACGGGCGAGAAGCGGTACGCCGAGAAGGCCGCATCCGTCCTGCGCACCTGGTTCCTCGACCCGGCGACCAGGATGAACCCCGATCTGGACCATGCGCAGTTCATCCCCTGCAAGTACGACGGCCGGGCCATCGGCATCATCGACTTCTCGCAGTCCTACACGAGCGTCGTGGACGCGATCGCGATCCTTGGCACGGGCGCCCCCGGCTGGTCGAAGAGCGACCGCGCCGCGATGGGGAAGTGGAACAGGGACTTCCTGGGCTGGCTCGTCGACAGCGACTTCGGCAAGCAGGAGAGCGCCGCGCAGAACAACCACGGCACGTTCTACGACATGCAGGTCGCCGCCCTCGCCTACGCCACCGGCGACACGGCCCTCGCCCGCCGCACCGTCCTCGACGCCCGCGCCCGGCGCATCGACCCGCAGATCGCGGGCGACGGCAGCCAGCCGCAGGAGCTCGCCCGGACACGGAGTTGGCACTACTCGACCTTCGACCTGGTCGCCTACACCCGGCTCGCCGCGATCGGCAGGAACGTGGGCGTGGACCTGTGGTCGCACCAAGGCCCCGACGGGCAGAGCCTGTTCAAGGCTGTGAATTATCTGCTGCCCGCGGCCACGGGCGCCGCGCAGTGGCCGCACCCCGAGCTGGAGTTCCACCGGTTCGCGGCGAGCGACGTCGTGCATGCCGCGGCCGACGCGGGTAACGCGGCCGCGCGCAAGGCGGTCCCGAAGCTGGAGACGCCGCCCGGCGGCGACCTGTGGGCCCTGCGTCCCGCGGCCGAGCAGCTGGACTCGATCGCGGGCTGAGCGGCGGAGCCGCCCGGACCCCGCACGCCTCTTGAGTTGCCCGCTGTAGCGGACCTAGGCTTGCCGGGCCGTAAATGAAACGTTTCATTTACCTTGTGGGCACTCGGATTCATCATCCAAGGGACGTGTGATGAGCGAAGAGCGTGAGACGCGGCGCGGCGGTGCGTGGGACCGCCGGGCCTTTCTGAGGACCTCCGCGGTCGGAGCCGGAGCGGGCGTCCTCGGCCTTGGCCAGGCCGGGGTGGCCGCCGCCGGGGACGACCGGGGCGGCGAGCGGAAGGGGGAGGGGGCGCTGAGAATCGAGCGCACCACGGTCGAGTACGCGACGACGCTCCTCGGCACGGACGTCGCCGAGCCGAGGCTGGGCTGGGAGCTGTCGGCGCCGGGCCACGGCGCCCGGCAGAGCGCGTATCAGATCAGGGTCTCGCTCGCCCCGGGCGAGAGCGAGGGCGAGGGCGATGCGAGGGCCGGGGCGGTGTGGGACTCCGGGCGCGTCACCTCCGCGCGGACCGTGCAAGTACCCTACGGCGGGCCCGCGCTGAAGCCCCGTACGCGCTATCAGTGGCAGGTGCGGGTCTGGGACGGCGACGGGCGGGCCTCGGCCTGGAGCGCCTCGCGCTGGTGGGAGACCGCGCTGGCCAAGGACGCCTGGCAGGGGCACTGGATCGGAGCGGACGCCGCTCCGAAGCCGCCCGGATTCGAGGGGGCTTCCTGGATCTGGTCGCCGGGCTCCACCTCGCAGGACGCTCCGGCCGGTGCCAGGTGGTTCCGCGGCGTGCTCGAACTGCCCGAGGGGGCCGAGGTGTCCGCCGCCCGGGTGGTGGCCACCGCCGACGACGACTTCACCCTCTGCCTGGACGGCGAGGAGGTGCTGCACGCCCCCGAGCAGACCGACGGCTGGCGCACCGCCCGTCTCGCCGACGTGACCGAGCGGGTCCGGGGCGCGGGCCGGCGTGTGGTGGTCGCCGCCCGTGCGACCAACCGCGGCAGCGCTTCGGTCAACCCGGGCGGCCTGCTCGTCCGGCTGCTGGTGGAAACCGGCGACGGCGCCGAGGAGTTGGTGACCGGGCCGGGGTGGCGCTGCGCGGAGTCGGAGCAGGAGGGCTGGCAGGAGGCGGGATTCGACGACAGCGGGTGGCCCGGGGCGAAGGTGCTCGCGCCGTTCGGCGAGGGGCCCTGGGGCAGTGACGCGCAGGTCCCCGCGGCCGAGCAGCCCGCGCCGCTGCTGCGCCGCGAGTTCACCGTCCGCAAGCCCGTGACCCGCGCCCGCCTATACCTCAGCGGCCTCGCCTACTACGAGGCGCACATCAACGGCCGCCGGATCGGCCGCCAAGTGCTCGATCCGGGTTTCACGGACTACGACGAGACGGTCTTCTACGCCGTGCACGACGTGACGGACCGCATCCGCCGCGGCGCCAATGCCATCGGTGTCACCCTCGGCCGCGGCTTCTACGGCATGACGACGCCGAACGTGTGGAACTGGCACAAGCCGCCGTGGCACGGGGAGCCGCAGCTCATCGGCCAGCTGGAGATCGAGCACCCGGACGGCTCCCGCACCACCCTCGCCACGGACGGATCGTGGCGGATCACCGAGGGCCCGACCCGGTCCAACTCCCTGTACGCGGGGGAGACCTACGACGCACGCGAGGATCCCGGCGACTGGACCGATCCGGGATTCGACGACGCCGGCTGGCAGCGGCCCGTGCGCCGCGAGCCGCCGAAGGGAACGCTGCGCGCGCAGCCCCACGACGCGATCGAGGTCATCGACACCGTGCGGCCCGTGGCGGTCGCGGCGCACGGCGAGGACTGGATCGTCGACATGGGGCGCACCCTGGCCGGCTGGACGCGGCTGCGCGTGCGGGCCGGTGCGGGGACGACGGTGCGGCTCGCGCACGGCGAGAAGCTCAAGGACGACGGAAGCGTGCACGCCGAAACGGGCCATGTGCCCGGCCGGTTCCAGACCGACGAGTACATCTGCGCGGGCGGCGGGGCCGCCGAGGTGTGGGAACCGCGCTTCTCGTACAAGGGCTTCCGCTATGTGCAGATCAGCGGGCTGCCCGGCAAGCCCGACCCGGACGACGTGCTCGGCCTGGTGGTGCACACACCCGTCGACGACACCGGCACCTTCGCCTGCTCCGAGCCCTTCTACGAGCGGCTCGAACGGGCCATGCGGCGCACGATCCAGAACAACCTGCACGGCATTCCCACCGACACGCCGATGTACGAGAAGAACGGCTGGACGGGTGACGCGCAGGTCGGCGCGCCCGTCATGATGTACGCCCTGGGCATGCACCGGTTCCTCGGCAAATGGCTCGGCGACCTGCGGGACAGCCAGAACAAGGACGGCCAGCTGCCGGTGATCGTGCCGAGCGGCGGCTGGGGATACGGGGATCTGGGCCCGTCCCCGGAATGGACCACGGTCTATCCGTTCCTCGTGCGTGAGATGTACCGGGTCTACGGCGACGAGCGCGTGATCAAGGAGCATCTGCCAGCCCTGGTGCGCTACTTGGACTGGGAGGCCGACCGCCTGAAGGACGGCCTGGCGGTGACGGCGCTCGGCGACTACCTCTCGCCCGGCTACGGCGGCAATCCGCCCGAGGACACCCGGCTCACGGCGAGCGCCTATCTGCACCGGGCGCTCACCGACACCGCCGAGCTGGCCCGTATAGCGGGTGACAACGATGTCGCTCGGCGCTTCTCCGGTACCGCCGAGCAGCTGAAGAAGAGCCTCAACGCGACGTTCCTCGCCCCCGAGGGCCACTACCGCACGGCCAAGGACCCCGAATACCGGCAGACCAACAACTGCATCCCGCTGGCCTTCGGCCTGGTCCCGCCGGGCGCCCGCGCCAGTGTCACGGCGTCGCTGCTCGCGGACATCGAGAAACGGGGCAACCACCTCAACACCGGCTGCCTCGGCACGAGCGTGCTGCTGCGCTGCCTGAGCGCGCAGGGCCACTCCGACGTGGCGCACGCCATCGCGACGCAGCGCAGCTATCCGGGCTGGGGCCACTGGCTGGACAACGGCGCGGACACCATGTGGGAGATGTGGCCGCTCGACTCACGCTCGCGCGACCACTACTTCCAGGGCACCGTGGTGCAGTGGCTCTACGAGAACGTGGCGGGGCTGCGGCCCGGCGACGAGGGGTACCGGACCTTCACCGTGCGGCCCGACGCGCGTGCGGGTGTCACCTGGGTGCGCACCGCGTTGCGCACCGTGCGGGGCCCGGCCGAGGTGTCCTGGTCGCGCGTCGACAAGACCGTGCGCCTCACGGTGCGGGTGCCGGTGGGCGCGACGGCGGAGGTCCATGTTCCTGCCGCGTCGCGCAAGGAGGCGCGGGCGCCGCAGGGCACGGAGTTCGTGCGGACCGAGCCGGGCTATGCGGTGTACCGGGCCCCGCACGGCACCTGGGGGTTCAGCGGGCGCCCCTGACGTCCTGAAGTCCTCACGGCCCTCCCGCTCCGGCGCCGGCACGCCGGAGCGGGAGGGCCGCGGGCGTGTTCTGCGGGCCAGGTGGTCCGCCCGGCGCTCTGCGGCCCGGTTCTCCCGCCGGCGCGACGCATCCCGGCGCGAAGGCTCTGCCCCGGCGGACCCCGCCGCGCGTGCCGCGGTAGCCGCGGGAGCCGCGCGGGTGACGTGCGGTCAGCCGAGCCAGCTGTACAGGGCCGCGGCCACGAGCAGCACCACGACCACGGCCGTCAGGACCAGCGTGCCGGGTCCCGTGTGCAGCGAGCGTTCCTGATCGGCGCGCTTCTCCTCGATGAAGGCCTTCGCATCGGCATCCGTGCGCGTGCGGACCCATTGGCCGTTCTGTCCCGGATTGGGAAACATCTTGCACCCCCTGTGTCAACTCCGGGGCGCCTCACCACTTTTCATCTGCCCAAACCACACCGGCCCCGTGCGTCCCGTGCGGCGCGCGCAGCGGCTCCCGGATCTTCACCCTGCGCTCTCGCGTGGTGCCGGGTAATTTGTCCACATTTGTAGTGAAATAAGATTTCTGGTCTGTGCTCGGCAGGCCGGAAGAGGAGCCCTGCACGTGTGCAGGGGGAAAGGCGCGCGATGGCCAAGACCTTGCACGCCCCGCCCGTCGTGACGGAGCAGCGCAGCCGGATCCCGGCCGGGCGCGTCCCGCGACGCGCCGGAAGCCAGGGCCTGCTGGCCGCCGTGGCAGTGGCCTTCACGCTGGCCCAACTGGCCCTCGTGCGGCCCGGCATGGGTCTGGGCTGGGACGAGGCGGTATACGTCAGCCAGGTCAGCGGCCACGCGCCGGCGGCGTTCTTCAGCGCGCCCCGTGCCCGCGGGATCTCCCTGCTCGTCGCGCCGATCGCCTCATGGTCGTCGTCCACCGAGCTGCTGCGGATCTATCTCGCCGTGCTGTCCGGCCTCGGCCTCTTCCTCGCGCTGCGCGTCTGGCGAGGCCTCTTCCCCGTACGGGTGCTCGCCCTCGCGGGCGCCCTGTTCGCGACGCTCTGGGTGACCGTCTTCTACGGCCCGGAGGTCATGCCCAACTACTGGGTCGCCATCGGCGCCCTGGCGGCCGTCGGATGCTTCCTGCGGGCCAGGGCGGACCGCCGTGACCGGGCCGCGCTGTGGGGCCTGGGCGCGAGCGCGGCACTGATGGCGTGGATGCGGCCCGCCGACGCCGTCTGGGTGGTCTTCCCGATGGCCGTCCTGCTGGTCTGCGCCCGCGGATGGCGCCGGCCGCGACCCTTTGCGGCGCTGGCCGCGGGGCTTGGAGCGGGGGCGCTCGGCTGGGTCATCGAGGCGTACGCCAGCTTCGGTGGCTTGGGGGCCCGCCTCGCCGCTGCCTCCGACATCCAGGGCGGCCTCGGCTGGAACATCGCCGTCCTCGACCAGTTGCGCAGCCTGCGCGGCCAGACCCTGTGCCGCCCGTGCACTGCCGCCGTGCCGGAGCCGCAGCTGATCGCCTGGTGGTTCGTCCTGCCGCTCCTTGCCGCACTCGGTCTCGCCGTCGCGGTCAGGGGCCGGCGCACCGCGGGCACGCTCCTGCCGCTGGCCTGCGCCGCCACGGCGAGCATCCCGTACCTCTTCATGATCGGGTACGCGGCGCCGCGCTTCCTGCTCCCTTTCTATGCGCTGCTCGCCATCCCGGTCGCCGACGCCCTCGTCCACCTGGTCACCAGTTCGCGCCAGGCGTGGCGGCCGGTGGTCGTGACGGCGGTGGCGCTCGTCCTCGCCGGTCACCTGGCCGTGCAGTACGCGGTGCTCCAGGACACGGTGGACCGCTCCACCGCCGGTCGGGAGCAGTGGGCACGTACGGCATCCGAGCTGCACCGCCTGGGCGTGCGGCCGCCGTGCGTGGTGACCGGGCAGGAGGCCCTGCCGATCGCCTTCTACGCCGGGTGCTCCTCCGCCCAGACCGACGGGCACAACGCGAGTACCACGCAGGCCGACCTCCTGCGGACGGCGCGGCACACGCCGACGGCCGCCATCGGCGCGGTACAGGACGGGCCGCCCGGGTACGCGAGCGGCTGGCCGTCCCATCGGTTCGGTGACCTGCGCATCCAGGTGAGTCCCGCGGTCGGGGCCGGGGCGCGGGGGTGAGGCGACGCGTCCGGCCCCCGCGGTTCCCGCGTGGCGAACATACGCACCTTTTTTGGATGAATGATCGGTTTGCGCCCTGAGGTGTCGGGTACCCCGGACAAGGGCCGGAACGCATGGTTCCGCCTGCGGTCCCGCCCGTCACCTCGCACCCCTCGTTCTGGAGAGTTCATGTCAGACCAGCACAAGAGTTCCTTTGCGACGGTGAGCCCGTACACGGGAGAGACCCTCAGGGAGTTCCCGGAGATCGAGGGCGAAAAGGTCGACTCCCTGCTGGAAACCGCGAGCCGGGCGTTCGACGCGTGGCGCGAGCGGCCCGTCGAGGAGCGTGCGGCCGTCGTCGCCCGTGCGGCAGGCCTGATGAAGGAACGCAAGGAAGAGCTGGCCCAGCTCATCACGCTGGAGATGGGCAAGCTCATCTCCGAGGCGCGCGGGGAGGTTGATCTGGCCGCCTCGATCCTGACGTACTACGCCGAGCACGGGCCGGACTTCGCAGCCCCCGAGCCGCTCGACGTCGAGGAGGGGGAGGCGTACCTCGTCAACGAGCCCCTCGGTGTCCTGCTCGGCGTCATGCCGTGGAACTTCCCGCTCTACCAGGTGGTCCGTTTCGCGGGGCCGAACCTGCTGCTCGGCAATACCGTGCTGGTCAAGCACGCCGGTATCTGCCCGCAGTCCGCACTCGCCCTGGAGACCCTCTTCCGGGACGCGCAGGCCCCCGAGGGCGTCTACACGAACCTGTTCGTGAGCCACGAGGAGATCTCGCGCATCATCGACAGCCCGGTGGTCCGCGGAGCCTCGCTGACCGGCAGTGAGGGAGCCGGATCCAAGGTCGCCGAACGGGCCGGGCGGAACATGAAACCCAGCCTCCTGGAGCTCGGCGGCAGCGACGTCTTCATCGTCCTCGACCGGGAGAACCTCGAGCGCACCATCGGAGCCGCGGTGGCGGGCCGGATGGCCAACACCGGACAGAGCTGCGTGGCCTCGAAACGGTTCATCGTCCTTGCGGACGTGTACGACGACTTCGTCGAGGGCATGCGCCGGAAGTTCGAGGAACTGCGGCCCGGCAACCCGGCGGACGAATCGACCACCCTGGGACCGCTCTCCTCCGAGCAGGCGGCAGCGGACCTGGCCGACCAGATCCGCGAGACGGTGGACCAGGGCGCCGAGCTGGTTACCGGGGGCCACCGGATCGACCGGCCCGGTGCTTTCGTCGAACCGACCGTCATCACCGGCGTCAGGCCGGGCATGCGCGCCTACGCCGAGGAGCTCTTCGGCCCCGCCGCGGTCATCTACCGCGTCGCCGACGAGGACGAGGCCATCGCCCTGGCCAACGACAGTCAGTACGGCCTCGGCGGATCCGTGTTCTGCGGGGACGTGGAGCGGGGGCGCCGGGTGGCCGAGCGGGTGGAGACCGGCATGGTCTGGGTCAACCACCCGACATCGACCCAGCCCGACCTGCCCTTCGGAGGCATCAAGCGGTCGGGCTACGGGCGAGAGCTCTCCAAGCTCGGCATGCAGGAATTCGTGAACCGCAAGCTGGTCCGCGTCCTGCCGCCCGACGCGAAGCTCAGCGGCATCGCCGGCTGAACGCCCCGGACACCGCCGCCGGGCCATCCGGACTCCGGCACCGCGAAGCCGGGCTCCGGCACCAAGACGTACGGCAGCACGACATACGGCAACACAAGGAGTCACCGTGAGCGCAGTACCCGCCATCACCCTCAACAACGCAGTGCAAATCCCCCAGCTCGGCTTCGGCACCTTCCAGATCGAGCCGGAGGAGACCCGCGAGACGACGCTGGCCGCGCTGGAGGCCGGCTACCGGCACATCGACACGGCCCAGATGTACGGCAACGAGAAGGAGGTCGGCGAGGCGGTCCGCGACTCCGGCATCGACCGCTCCGACATCTTCGTGACCAGCAAGCTCAACAACGGCGCCCATGCGCACGACGACGCCCTCAAGGCGTTCGACCGCACGATGGACGAGCTGGGACTCGACTACCTGGACCTCTTCCTCATCCACTGGCCGCTGCCGGACAAGGGCGACTTCGTGGAGACCTGGAAGGCCCTGGAGGAGATCTACCGCTCGGGCCGCGCCAAGGCCATCGGAGTCTCCAACTTCCAGCCCAACCACCTGAACCGGCTGATGCAGAACACCGACGTGGTGCCCGCGGTCAACCAGATCGAGGTGCACCCCTACCTCACGCAGGACGACGTCAGGGCCTTCGGTGCCGAGCACGACATCGCCACCGAGGCCTGGTCGCCCATCGCGCAGGGCAAGGTTCTCGACGATCCGACCATCAACCGCATCGCGCAGCGCGAGGGCAAGACGGCCGCCCAGGTCACCCTGCGCTGGCACATCCAGCGCGGCGACATCGTCTTCCCGAAGTCGGTGACGCAGCGGCGCATCGAGCAGAACTTCGACATCTTCGACTTCGAACTCAGCGAGGGCGACATCGGTGAGATCTCCGCACTGAACCGCGACGAGCGCACCGGCCCCGACCCGGACACCTTCCACGGCTGAGCGCCGACCGCGACAGGCGGGGCCCGGGCC
>NZ_JBNNJZ010000063.1:0-29181 GCF_050270335.1 Streptomyces sp. NPDC059900 | reverse complement strand
GACCAGCACTACTCGATCTACCGCAACGGCGCCCTGATCAACGAGTTCGACAACACCGGCGGCCAGGACTTCACGCCGCCGCGTGGCGACGACCCGGGCACGGACGGACGGCGTTACTCGTCCGGCTACGTCGGCGTGCAGGTGCACGGCACGACGGACGTGATTTCGTACCGGGACATCAGGATCAAGGAGCTGTAGTCACTCCCTGAGCGGCCCCTGATCCGGCGCCCGTACCCCGCAGGGGGTGCGGGCGCCGTTGTCATGGCTCCTCGTGCCTCGCCCGGCTCGGCTGTACGCGTTTGGGCTCGCCCGGCATCTTGGGGTACTCGGGCGGGTAGGGCAGGTCGCCCAGGCCGTGGTCCCGCTCGTCGCGGGCGGCGAGGTCCAGGAGCGGCTCCAGGGAGAAGGCGTGCTGTTCCATGTCCGCGTGTACGTCGCCGACCTCGGCGAACCGCTCCGGCATCGTCGCGATGTCGAAGTCCTCCGGCACCGCGTCGTCGACCTCGTCCCAGCGCAGCGGCGCCGAGACGGGGGCGTTCGGCCGGGGCCGCACCGAGTAGGCGGAGGCGATGGTCCGGTCGCGGGCGGTCTGGTTGTAGTCGACGAAGATCCGCTCGCCCCGTTCCTCCTTCCACCACGCGGTCGTGACCGCGTCCGGCATGCGCCGCTCCAGCTCGCGTCCGCAGGCGATCGCGGCCCGCCGTACCCCGGTGAAGTCCCACCGCGGTTCGATCGGCACGAAGACATGCAGGCCGCGCCCGCCGGACGTCTTGGGCCAGCCCCGGAGTCCGTACTCGTCCAGGAGCGCGCGCAGTTCGCCGGCGACGCGCACCGCGTCCGCGTAGTCCGTGCCGGGCTGCGGGTCAAGGTCGATGCGCAGTTCGTCGGGGCGGTCGAGGTCGTCGCGGCGTACGGGCCAGGGGTGGAAGGTCAGCGTGTTGTACTGGGCGGCCCAGATGACCGCGGCGATCTCCGTGGGGCACATCTCGTCGGCCGTGCGGCCGCTGGGGAAGGCGATGGTGGCGGTGGGGATCCAGTCGGGGTGGTTCTTGGGGACGCGCTTTTGGTAGAAGAACTCGCCGGCGACCCCGTCCGGGAAGCGCTGGAGCGCCGTGGGGCGGTCCCGCAGGGCGCGGACGATCCCGTCGCCGACCGCGAGGAAGTACCGGGCGACGTCCAGCTTGGTGAAGCCCCGCTCCGGAAAGACGACCTTGTCCGGACTGGACAGCCGCACCGCCCGCCCGCCCGCATCGAGCTCGACCGCTTTACCACCCATGCGGCCACGCTATGCGCAAGGGGCGAAATCCGCACAGCGGGCACAAAGGGGCGTATGGGCACAGAATCGAGCCATGGATCTGCCGGTGATGCCCCCCGTCAAGCCCATGCTCGCCAAACCCGTGGCGAGGATCCCGCCCGGCATGCAGTACGAGGCCAAGTGGGACGGCTTCCGTGCGATCGTCTTTCGCGACGGCGCGGAGCTGGAGATCGGCAGCCGTACGGGAAAGCCGCTGACCAGGTACTTCCCGGAGCTGGCCGCGGCCCTGCTCGACCGTCTGCCCGACCGCTGTGTCCTGGACGGCGAGGTCGTGATCGCGCGGCAGGGACGGCTGGACTTCGACGCGCTCAGCGAGCGGATCCATCCCGCCGAGTCGCGGGTGCGCACGCTCGCCGAGCGGACCCCCGCCTCCTTCGTGGCCTTCGACCTCCTCGCCCTGGATGACGCGTCCCTGGTCGACACGCCCCTGACCGAGCGCCGCGAGCGGCTGGCCGAAGTCCTCCGGGGCGTGCGCGCGCCCGTACACCTCGCGCCCGCCACCACGGATCCGGAGCTGGCCCGGACGTGGTTCGAGCAGTACGAGGGGGCGGGGCTCGACGGTGTGATCGCCAAGCCGCTCGATCTGCGCTACCGGCAGAACGAACGCCTCATGTTCAAGATCAAGCACGAGCGCACGGCGGACTGCGTGGTCGCGGGCTACCGCTTCCACAAGAGCGGCCCGATCGTCGGCTCGCTCCTCCTTGGCCTGTACGACGACGGGGGCGTCCTGCAGCACGTCGGGGTCTGCGCCGCGTTCTCCATGCAGCGGCGCGCGGAGCTGGTGGACGAGCTCGAACCGCTGCGGACGGAGTCGGCGGCGGGCCACCCCTGGGCGGCCTGGGGCGACGAGGCCGCCCACGAGTCGTCCCGGATGCCGGGCGCGCCGAGCCGCTGGTCGGGCAAGAAGGACATGTCCTGGGTGCCGCTGCGCCCGGAGCGCGTCTGCGAGGTGGCCTACGACCACATGGAGAACGGGCAGCGCTTCCGGCACACGGCCCGCTTCCGCACCTGGCGCCCGGACCGCACCCCCGACAGCTGCACGTTCGCCCAGCTGGAGGAGCCGGTCCGGTACGACCTGGCGGACGTGCTGCGGTAGGCCCTTGTGAGGGACCTGGGACCCTTCCCGAGAAGATCTAGCCCTCGACGCCCAGCTGCCGCAGCAGCTCCCCCCGCAGCGCCGCGTACTGCGGGCTTCCATGGCCCCGCGGCGCTGGAAGGTCCACCCGTACGTCGGCCGCGATGCGCCCCGCGTCCAGGACGACCACCCGGTCGGCGAGGGCGATCGCCTCGTCGACGTCATGGGTGACCAGGAGCACCGCGGGGCGGTGCGCCTCGCACAGGCGTCGCAGCAGGGCGTGCATCCGGATGCGTGTGAGGGCGTCCAGTGCGCCGAACGGCTCGTCGGCGAGCAGGAGTTGCGGCTCGCGGACCAGGGAGCGGGCCAGCGAGACCCGCTGCTGTTCGCCGCCGGACAGGTCCGCGGGCCAGGCGTCCTCGCGGCCCGCCAGCCCCACCTCGTCGAGCGCGGCGCGCCCTCGGTCCCGCGCTCCGGGACCGGTCAGGCCCAGTACGACGTTGTCCAGGACCCGCTTCCAGGGCAGCAGCCGTGCGTCCTGGAAGACCACGGAGACATCGCCGGGCGCCGAAAGGTCTCCGCTGCCCCTGACCTCGTGGTCGAGCCCGGCGAGGGCCCGCAGGAGCGTGGACTTGCCCGAGCCGCTGCGGCCGAGGAGCGCCACGAACTCGCCCGCCGCGATGCCCAGTTCGAGGCCGTCGAGAACCTTCCGGTCTCCGAAGGAGCGGACAAGACCCCTGATACGGACCGCGAGGCTCCCGTCCGCCAGGCCTTCGCCCGTCACCTCCTGGTCCGCAGGCCTTTCCTCCGTCAGCCCGCCAGTGTGCGTCGCCATGACAGCGCCTTCCTCTCCACGAGCCGGACGAGTGCGTCGGAGACCAGACCGAGGAGGCCGTACACGACGAGGCCGACGATGATGATGTCGGTCTGCCCGTAGGTGCGGGCCAGTTCCATCATGTAGCCGATGCCGCTGGTCGCGTTGACCTGCTCGACCACGACGAGCGAGAGCCACGCCGCGGTGACCGCGAACCGCATGCCGAGCAGGAAGCCCGGCAGCGCTCCCGGCAGGACGACGTGCCGCACGAACCCGGCCCGGGAGAGCCCGACCGTCTCGGCGAGTTCGGCGTAGCGGCCGTCGATCGTGCGCAGCCCGTTGTGGGTGTGGATGTAGACGGGCACGAAGACGCCGAGCGCGATGGTGATGACCTTCATCGACTCGCCGATGCCGAACCAGAGGATGAGCAGCGGGATCAGCGCGAGCGAGGGGATGGCCCGCTTGATCTGCACGGGCCCGTCGATGATGCCCTCGCCGATCCTGCTGAGCCCGGCGGCGATCGCCAGGACCAGGCCGGCCGCGGTGCCGAAGAGCAGCCCGAGGAGGGCCCGTTCGGCGGAGGTGGCGAGGTTCGACTGGAGCCGCCCCTCGGCGATCAGGTCCCCCGCGGTGCTCACCACGGTCCAGGGCGCGGAGAGGTTACGGGCGTCGATGAACCCGGCGGCCGACCCCGCCGCCCAGACCGCGAGCAGCAGCAGCGGGCCGATCGCCCGGGCGTACGGGATGGCTCTGCCGGGACCGAGCCTGCGGCGCCGGGCTCTGCGGGGCTCCACGGCCGCGGGTTCGGTGCGGGTGGCGGCCTTGGTCAGGACGGGTGCCTGCGCGCTCATGTCCCCTCCCCCGCCGACGGCTTGAGGGCGTCGGCCGCGACCGACTCGTAGCGCCGGTCGAAGAGGACCCCCGCGTCGAAGGGCTTCTTCCCGGTCTCCTTCGCGAGGAGGTCCACCGTCTTCTGCTGGCGCGCGATCGCGGAGGTCCAGTCGGCCGGGAAGTCGGGGTGACCGACGCCCTTGACCAGGTACTCGCCGTCCTCGCGGGTCAGGCCCTGGTCCTTGACGTAGTAGCCGGCGATCCACTCGTCGGGGTGCTCGTCGGCCCATTCGGCGGCGCGCGCCCAGTACTTCACGAACTCCCGGATGGCCGCCGCCTTCTGCGGATCCTCGACCGACTCGGTCGGCACCCACAGATGGCCGGGGTCGTCGCGCAGTCCGTGCTGAATGGTCTTCGCGCCGTCCTTGCCGTACTTCGCGGGGTAGCGCTTGATGTTGACCCCGCCCAGCGGCGCCGCGTCGACCTGACCGTTGCCGAGCGCGGAGGGATAGACGTCGCCGGTGCTCGGCAGTTCGACGAGCTCCACGTCCTCCTTGGTGAGCCCGGCCTTGGCCAGGATGCGCAGGACCAGGGCGCCCTGCGCCTGCCCCGGGCTGTAGGCGATCTTCTTGCCGCGCAGGTCCTTCAGCGTGTCGATGTCCGCGCCGGGCGCGATGCCGAGTTCGTACACGGGGTGCTTCAGCGGGTCCTTGCGGTATTTCGCAGCGACCAATTTCGTGTCGAGTCCCGTCCAGTGCGCGTGAATGGACGGTATTTCCGCCGCGGAGCACACGTCCAGGGAATTGGCCCGGAATGCCTCGGAGCACTGGGGGCCGCCGCTGATGTTGGCCCATTTCACCTTGAAGGGAAGCTTGTCGAGTTGTCCGGAGAGTTTCAGGGCGACCTGCGCGTCCGGCGCCCCGACGGTGATCGTGGTGTCCGGATCCACTTTCTCCGGGATCTTGGCGGAGACCTGCTTGGCGTCGACGGTCGTGGTCGACGAGGTGTTCCCGGCGCACCCGGCCAGGAGCAGCGGAGCGAGAAGGGCAGCGCCGAGCGCCGCCCGTACATGTGTGGGCATGAATTCTTTCCCGGAGTGTGGACCTTCACGGAAGGGGAAGGGCCGCAGGGGAATTCCCCGCGGCTTCGCACGACGAAACGCGTGTTCCGAAGGTCAGCTACACAGGGCGGCGGCGACGCGCATGAGATCAACTGCGCGCCGCTGCTTGAACCGCCGGGATATTCGCATGGCGTCGAAACTAGCCACGGCTCCGAGAGAGGGTCAAGCCATCTCGCACGGCCCGGCTTTCCGGAAACGCAGCCTTCGCACTCCTGCCATACACGCGACACACCACGCCGTGCCTCTGTATCGGGCGCGCATTCACGCCAATGTCGGCGCCCCCGCTCCCGCACCGCTTCCGGGTCACCGGCCATGAACGTAAGCTCCAGCGCCTGACACGAGAGTTACTCAAGGTAAGGGGGCCAGTACGTGGGGTACTCGGAAGCTGCGGGCAGCACGAGACGGACCTTTGTCGCCGGGGCGGCAGCGGCGGGCGGCGCGATGGCCCTGGGGGCGCAGGCACTGCCGGCGGCGGCCGGTGAACGCGCCTCGCGCGCGGACCCGGCGCAGCAGTCCGTTGCCGTGCTCGGCGGCGGTGTCGCGGGCCTGACCGCCGCCCATGAGCTGGCCGAGCGCGGCTTCGCCGTGACGGTCTACGAGCGCAGGGCGCTCGGCGGCAAGGCGCGCAGCATGGACGTACCGGACAGCGCGAAGGGCAACCGCAAGCCGCTGCCCGGCGAGCACGGGTTCCGCTTCATCCCGGGGATCTACCACAACCTCCCCGACACCATGCGCCGCATCCCCTTCCCCGGCAACGCGAACGGCGTCTGGGACAACCTCGCGGCGCCGCGCGAGATGTCCTTCGCGCGGACCGGCCGCGAGGACATCCGGATGCCGATCCCCTGGCCGGGCAGCGAGCCCGAGAAGCTCACCCTCGACGACATCGCACGCGCGCTCACCGCGCTCCTGGACACGGCCTTCAACCTGCCCGCGCACGAGGCCGCGTACTTCGTGAACCGTGCTCTCGTCTTCCTGACCAGCTGCGACGAGCGACGTGACGACACCTGGGAGGCGACGCCCTGGTGGGAGTTCGTGCGCGCCGCGCAGATGTCGAAGGACTATCAGCGCATCCTCGCGATCGGCGTCACCCGCAACATCGTCGCCACCAAGGCCGAGGAGGCGAGCACCCGCACCGTCGGCACGCTCGGCGAGGCCTTCGTCTTCAACTTGCTGGGCCAGGGCGCGGACGGCCCGCCCGACCGGCTTCTGAACGCGCCGACCAACGAGGCGTGGATCGACCCCTGGGTGACCCATCTAAAGTCGCTCGGCGTGGAGTTCCGCATGGGCTGGAACGTACGGCAGCTCGGCTTCGCGGACGGCCGTATCTCCAAGGCGGTCATCGAGGACCCCGACGGCGTACGCCGGGACGTCACCGCGGATCACTACGTCCAGGCCATGCCGGTGGAGCACGCCCGCCGGACGTGGAGTGCGGAACTCAGGCGCGCCGATCCGCAGTTGGCGCGCTGCGACAAGCTGGAGACGGACTGGATGACGGGCATCCAGTTCTATCTGACCGAGCGCCCGCCGGTGGTGAAGGGGCACTTCAACTGCATCGACTCCCCCTGGTCGCTCACCGGCATCGCACAGGCGGGCCACTGGGAAGGCCGCGACTTTCCCGCCGAGTACGGGGACGGCGTCGCGGCCGAATGCCTCTCCGTGGACATCTCCGAGTGGGACAAGCCGGGCATCCTCTACGGCAAGACGGCCAAGCAGTGCACGCGCGACGAGGTGGCCAGGGAGGTGTGGGCGCAGCTCAAGGCCGCGCTCAACGACACCGGCAAGGTCGTCCTGAGCGACGGCAAGCTGCACTCGTGGTTCCTGGACCCGGGCGTCGACGGCATCGGGACGCCGAACCCGACCAATGAGGACGAGCTCCTCATCCATCCGGTCGGCACCTTCCACAACCGCCCGTCGGCCGCCACGAAGATCCCCAACCTCTACCTCGCGGGCGACTACGTGGCCGTGCCGATCGATCTCGCGACGATGGAGGGCGCCAACACCTCGGCACGCCAGGCGGTCAACGCCCTGCTGGACAGGGCCGGTTCGGATGCCGAACGGTGCACGGTGACCTCCTTGTTCCGTGCTCCCGCGATCGAACTCCTCAAGCGCCACGACCGCACCCGCTACCGGCTCGGGCTGCGCAACGCCCTCGATCTGGGCTGAGGGGCGGGAGAAGGGCAGGGACGGAAGGGATACGGAGGGGATACGGACGGGGTAGGGAGTCCGTATGGGATCGCTGACACGGGCACAGGCACGGACTCGACGTACGACGGTGGCGGCGGTGGCGGCCGTCGCCGCCGTCCTGGGCCTGGCGCCCGGCTGCACCATCAGTGACACCAGTGGAGGCGACGGGAAGGTGCCCTCCGACGGCGGGCGCGTGCTCGCCGTGAAGATCGACAACGTGGGCCCGGCCCGCCCGCAGACCGGCCTCGACGCGGCCGATGTCGTGTACGCAGAACAGGTCGAGGCGGGCCTGAGCCGCCTGATGGCGGTGTACGCCGACCGGCTGCCGCCCGTCATCGGCCCGGTGCGCAGTGCGCGGGAGACGGACCTGGAACTCCTGAGGCAGTTCGACGATCCGGCTCTCGCGTTCTCCGGGGCGCAGTCCAAGCTTCTCCCGCTGATCTCGGACGCTCCCCTGCGGCCGCTGTCACCGGGCAAAGCGCCGGGCGACGCCTACTTCCGCAGCGGCGCGAAGCCGGCACCGCACAACCTCTTCCTGCGCCCGAAGGCCCTGAACGCCGACCCGGGCGAAGGGGGCCTGGAGAGCACGGGTTTCGTCTTCGGCCCCCGCCCCAAGGGCGGCACCCCCGAACGCGAGCACACGGTCCGCTTCCCCGCGGCGCGCTTCACCTTCGACTGGTCGGCCGGGCAGAAGCGCTATCTGGTCTCCATGGACGGGGCTCGGGCACGTACCTCCGACGGCAAGACGCTGGGCGCGTCGACGGTCGTCGTGCAGTACGCGAAGGTGCGCGAGTCCCGCTTCCACGACCGCTCGGGCAACATCACGCCGTTCACCGAGACGGTCGGTTCGGGCAAGGCACGGGTCCTGCGGGACGGCCGCGCCTACGAGGCGCGCTGGCAGCGCACGTCCCCGGACGACGGCACGGAGTTCACGACGGCGGACGGCAGCGGGACACTGCCGTTCGCGAAGGGCCAGGTGTGGGTGGTGTACGCGAAGGAGTGATCCCCGGCCGGGCGGCGGATCAGCCGCCCGTCGCGGCGACGGAGTCCGCGGGATTGCGCAGGCCCTCCGCCGCGTCCGAGACCCGCTGGATCAGGTCGAAGAAGACGCTCTGCTCGGCCGCGGAGAGCGGCCCGAGGAAGACCTGGTTCATCCGGGCCGTGCGCACGGTCAGCTTGCGGTGCGTGCGCTTGCCCTCGTCCGTGAGGTGCAGCAGATAGCGGCGGCCGTCCTGCGGGTCGCGCACCTTGTCGAGCAGCTCACGGCGGATGAGGCGGCTGATGACCTCCGCGATGGTGGAGCGGTCGAGGCCGACCCGCTCGCCGACGGTGCGCTGGTCGAGGCCGGGCTCGGCGACGAGCGCGTTCAGGACGGCGAACTGCGGCGAGGTGATCTCCTCGGAGACCATCGTGTTCCACAGCAGGTAGTGCGCCTGTTGCAGACGCCGGGCCAGGTGCCCGGGGTGGGTGGTCAGATCCACCGCGGCCATGAGTTCCTCCACTGCCTTCACTGCCATGTACGGCAGATTTTTCGTAGGTGCACTGAACAGTACCCGCCCTTGACGGTCCGGGGAACGAGTGGCAGCGTACGTTCCACCCCGCATCGACTCCCGTCGAAATAGTCAGTGCCCTGATTAATGTGCGGGGCATCGAAGACTGGGAAAGACGGGGTCCGACGGATGGATACGGAGCCGAGAGACATGACCCTCACCGAACCTCTGCCCGACGGGCTGAGCCAGCAGGAAATAGACACGGAGGTCGCCAAGGCGCAGGCTTCGGCCGCGCCCCGCGACCACCCGCCGCGTGACTATCCCCCGTACCGCAGCAGTCACTTCCGTTTCCCCCGGCAGCCGCTGATCCCGCTGCGCGACCCGGAGGCGGTGGAGCTGAGCGGTCCCGCGTTCGGCGTCACCGACGTCACGGCGCTCGACCGCGACCTGACCCGCCAGCACATCGGCGAGCCGCTCGGCGAGCGGATCACGGTGTCCGGCCGTGTCCTGGACCGCGAAGGGCGGCCCGTGCGCGGCCAGTTGGTCGAACTGTGGCAGGCCAACGCATCCGGCAGGTACGCCCACCAGCTGGACCAGCACCCGGCGCCGCTGGACCCGAACTTCACGGGCTTCGGGCGCTGCCTGACCGACGACGAGGGAACGTACTCCTTCACGACGATCAAGCCGGGCGCGTACCCGTGGCGCAATCACGTCAACGCGTGGCGCCCCGCGCACATCCACTTCTCGCTGTTCGGCTCGGCGTTCACGCAGCGCCTGGTGACGCAGATGTACTTCCCCGGCGACCCGCTGTTCGCCTACGACCCCGTCCTGCGCTCGGTCACCGACGAGTCGGCGCGGGCGCGCCTGGTCTCCGCCTACGACCACGATCTCTCCGCCCCCGAGTGGTCGCTCGGCTACCGCTGGGACATCGTGCTCGACGGCCCGTCCGCGACGCTCTTCGAGGAAGGCGACCAGCTCTGATGTCGTACGCTCCCACCCCCTCCCAGACCGTCGGCCCGTTCTACGGCTACGCGCTGCCCTTCCCGCGCGGCGGCGAGATCGCCCCGGCAGGCCACCCGGACACGATCACCCTGCACGGCTACGTGTACGACGGCGCGGGAAACCCCGTGCCCGACGCCCTCATCGAGACCTGGCAGCCCGCTCCCGACGGCTCGCGCGCGGGGGCGCCCGGCTCGCTGCGGCACGACCCCGTCACGGGCGGGGTCATCGGCCGTGACGGGGTCGCGTTCACCGGCTTCGGGCGCGTCCCGACCGACGCGGACGGCCACTGGGCGGTGCGTACGCTGCCGCCGGGCGGCGTCTCGTACATCGCGGTGGCCGTGTTCGCGCGCGGTCTGCTCCACCACCTGTACACGCGCGCCTATCTGGTGGACGAGCCGGGCGACGCGCTCCTCGGCGCGCTCGATCCGGCGCGGCGTACGACGCTCGTCGCCCGCCCCGAGGCACAGCGCACGTACCGTTTCGACATCCGCCTTCAGGGCGAGGGCGAAACGGTGTTCCTGGAGTTCCAGTGAGTCTTGACGGTACGGACGCAGGCCTGCTCTCCCCCGGCCGCGCGGGCTGCCCGGCCGAGGCGGCGACAGGTGATGCCGCTTTCCTCCAGGCGATGCTGGACGCGGAGGCGGCGCTGACACGGGCCCAGGCGGCGGTGGGACTGGCCCCCGCGCAGGCGGCGACGGCCGTCTCGGCGGCGGCCGACGCCGACCGCTTCGACATACGGGATGTGGCGCTGCGCGCGCAGGCCGGCGGCAATCCGGTGATCCCGCTGGTCGCGGACCTGACGGCGGCGGTGCCCGCGGACGCGGCGCCGTACGTGCACCGGGGCGCGACGAGCCAGGACATCATGGACACGGCCATGATGCTGGTCGCCCGGCGCACGCTGGACCTGATCCTGGCGGACCTGGCCCGCACGGAGTCGGCCCTCGCCCGCCTCGCGTCACGCCACCGCGACACAGTGATGCCGGGGCGCACCCTGACCCAGCACGCGGTCCCGACGACGTTCGGCCTCAAGGCGGCGGGCTGGCGATCCCTGATCCTCGACGCACGGGACCGGGTATGGAGGGTCCGCGAGGGGCTTCCGGCGCAACTGGGCGGCGCGGCGGGGACGTTGGCGGCCTTCGGGGCGTATGCGGGGGGCGGGTCCGGGGAGGGCCGGGTCGGAGCCGGAGTCGGAGTCGGGGAGGGGCTCGTCTCCGCCTACGCCCGCGAGCTTCGCCTTGTCGCGCCCGCCCTTCCCTGGCACACCCTCCGTACCCCTGTCGCCGACCTCGCCGGGGCCCTCGCCTTCGCCGCCGGGGCGCTCGGCAAGGTCGCGACGGACGTCCTCACCCTCTCGCGTACCGAAATCGCCGAACTCTCCGAGGGGGCGGGGGGCGGCTCGTCCGCCATGCCGCACAAGGCGAACCCCGTACGTGCCACCCTCATCGTGGCCGCCGCCCGCCGCACCCCGGCGATGGCGGCGACACTCCTCGCGTCGATGGTCGCCGAGGACGAGCGTCCGGCAGGCGCCTGGCACGCGGAGTGGGAGGCCCTGCGCGACCTCCTGCGCACGGCCGGCGGCGCCGGCCACCAGGCGGCGGAGCTCACCGAGAATCTCCGGGTCCACCCGGAGGCGATGCGCGAACACCTGGGCCTCACCCACGGGTTGATCGTCTCCGAGCGGCTCACGGCCGAGCTGACGCCCCTCCTGGGCCGGACCCGCGCCAAGGAACTCCTCACGTCGGCGGCCCGCCGCACCCGCGACGAGAGCCGCTCCCTCGCGGACATCCTCGCCGAAGAGCCCGGCCTCGCGACCGTCGACCTCACCCGACTCACCGACCCCGCCCGTTACACCGGCTCCGCCGGAACCCTCACGGACCGAGCCCTGGAGCGACGATGACCGCCCAACTGCCCCACCACACCACCGAGGGCGCCCCGACCGCGCGCCCGTTGTTCCTCGGCTCCTCGGTCGGCACCTCCACCGCCCTGTGGGACGCCGTGGCGCCCGAACTGTCCGCCGTGCACCGCGTCGTACGGTGGGATCTGCCCGGTCACGGCAAGTCGCCCGCCGATCTGATCGGCCCGGGGGCGACCGTCGCCGACCTGGCCGCACTCGTCCTCGCGCTCGCCGACTCCCTGGGCATCGACCGTTTCGCGTACGCGGGTGTCTCCCTGGGCGGTGCCGTCGGCCTGCATCTGGCCGCGCACCACCCTCAGCGGGTGGAGAGCCTCGCCGTGATCTGTTCGTCGGCGCACTTCGGCGGCAGCGCCCGCTGGGAGGAGCGCGCCGCCCTCGTGCGCCGCGAAGGCCTCGCCGCCCTCGCCGAGAGCGCGCCCGACCGCTGGTTCACGTCGGGTTTCACCGTCCCCGGCCTGGTGGACGACCACCGGAACACCGACCCCGGCGCGTACGCCGCGTGCTGCGACGCGCTGGCGGCGTACGACATCAGGGACGCCCTCGCGACGATCACCGCGCCGACGCTCGTGGTCGCCGGCCGCGAGGACCCGGCGACGCCGCCCGCCCACGCGCGCGAGATCGCCGACGCGGTACCGGGCGCATCCCTCACCGAACTCGCGGGCGCCTCCCACCTGGCGCCCGCGGAGCGGCCGGAGGCCGTGACCGCCGCGCTGCGCACCCACCTGACGGGAACGGCCGCGAGCGGCATGGCCGTACGCCGGGCGGTCCTTGGCGACGCGCACGTGGACCGCGCGCAGGGGAACACCACGGGCTTCACGGCCCGCTTCCAGGACTTCATCTCCCGCTACGCCTGGGGCGAGATCTGGACCGACCCGACCCTCGCGCACCGCGAACGCAGCATGATCACGATGACCGCCCTGGTCGCGCACGGCCACTACGACGAGCTGGCCATGCACGTGCGCGCGGCCCGCCGCATCGGACTCACCCCGGAGGAGATCGGCGCGGTGCTGCTCCAGACGGCGGTCTACTGCGGTGTCCCGGCCGCCAATTCGGCGTTCGCGGTGGCGCAGCGGGTGCTCGCCGAGGAGTAGCGGTCAGGGGGCACCGTTTAGGCTGCTGCTGATCAGGGGGCACGGGGATCAGGGGAGCAGGGGGGACTGGGGCGGATGAACCACGCGTCTGAGGTGTTCAAGGCGTTGCAGGCGGACGATCCGCCCATGGTGGCCGGCTACCGCCTCGCCGCCCGGATCGGCGCGGGAGGCATGGGCCGGGTCTACCTCTCGCACACGCAGGGCGGCAGGCCGCTCGCGATCAAGGTGGTACGGCCGGAGCTGGCCGACGACCCGGCGTTCCGGCGGCGGTTCAGCCGGGAGATCAAGGCGGCCCAGCGGGTCCGCGGTGCGTACACGGCCGAGCTGATCGACGCCGACGCGGACGGCGTACCGCCCTGGCTCGCCACCCTGTACGTGCCGGGCCCCTCCCTGTCGGACGCCGTCGCCCGCAGCGGCCCGCTGCCGGTGCCCGCGGTGCTGTGGCTGATGGCGGGCGTGGCCGAGGCGCTGCAGGCCATTCACGGTGCGGGCATCGTGCACCGGGACCTGAAGCCCTCGAACGTGCTCCTTGCCGCCGACGGGCCGCGCGTCATCGACTTCGGCATCTCGCTGACCTCCAGTGCCACGTCGCCGCACACGGTCACGGGCACCGCCGCGGGCACGCCCCAGTTCATGGCCCCCGAGCAGGCGTCCGTGGGTGAGGTCACCGCGGCCACCGACGTCTTCGCGCTCGGCCAGACAGCGGCGTTCGCCGCGCTGGGCGAGCCGCTGTACGGGGACGGTCCCTCGGTCAGCGTGCTGTACCGGATCGTGCACTCGGAGCCCGATCTCTCGCTGCTGCCCGCGCAGCTGCGTCCGCTGTTCGCCCGCTGCCTGGCCGCCGATCCGGCCGAGCGGGCGAGCCTGGCGGAGATCGTCGACTGGTGCAGGCAGCGGCTGGGCGGGGACGCCGCCACCGGCGCGGGGCCCGCCGTCTGGCGTCAGATAACGGGCCCGGAGGTGCGGGTCCCCGCGCCGGTCCCGCACCCGACCCGGGTACACACGCAGCCGTTCGGCGCGCCTCCGCTGAACACACCTCCGGTAAACACGCCTGCGCTGAACGCACCGCTGCTGAACGCACCGCTGCTGTTCGCGCCGCCGCCGCCGACGGTCCCGACGGAGTCGGACAAGCGGCGGGCCCGGCGAAGACGCAACGCGTTCATCACGGCGGGCGTGACGGCGGGCGCGCTGCTGCTGGCGGGCATGACCTGGACGGTCATGGACGCGACGGACGTGCTCCGCAACCGGGACACGTCATCGGAGTCCGGTTCCGGCTCGTCCGACCGTGCGTCGACGTCCGGGGCGGAGTCCGGCGCGGCATCCGGGGGTTCTTCGCGAGAGGGCGAGAACTCCTCGGCGGACAGCGGAAATGCGGGATCCGGCGACAAGAGCGACCGGGCGGCGGACGGTTCGCTCCCCTCCTCCGGCTCCTCGTCGCGCGCTCCGGCGAAGCCGCAGGCCGTCGCGTACCCCCAGGAATGGTTCGACGAGAAGAACTCGGTGAGCCTGAGCGAGCCCGTCGAACGCAAGGACCGCAAGGGCGACATCCGCTTCGTCTGCGGGGCGGACAGCTGCTCGCTGGAGAGCGACAAGAGCCTGATCACCCCGCTGTTCGGCAAGCCGGGAGCCACCTTCGAATCCTGCCGCACCCTCCTGGACGGCGCCGAAAGCCACAAACTCCCGCTGGCCGCGGTGGCGGCGGGCAGCGAGATCTGCGTGAAGAACCCCGCCGGGGACATCGCCCTGCTCGTGGTCCTGGTGAAGTCGACCGCGATGCCGCAGGACGGGGTCAGCTTCCTGAGCGCGGACATGACGGTCTGGCGGGCGGACTAGAAGCCAGGTGACGCTCCGGCCAGGTGGCCCTCCGGCCAGGCGGCGCTCCGGCTAGGTGGCGCTCCGGCTAGGTGGCGCTGCGCTCGCTCGCCTCGCGAAACCGCCGCTCCATCGCGTCGACGTACGCGTCGTCGCCCGGCCGCCCCGCCCGCAGCAGGCGCCACCACTGATCGATGCTCCAGTTGGCCGGTTCCGTCGTCCCGATGAACTCCTCCACGAGTGAGAGGAAGCGCCCGGGATCGGCGTGAAAAGGGAAGTGTCCTGCCCCCTGGAAGATTTCCAGGCGGCTGTCGGGCATCGCCTCGTGCGCGGTGAACGCGTGGTCGACCGGCAGGACGCCGTCCCGGTCGCCCCAGACCAGGAGCGTGGGCATGCCCTGTGCGAGGTAGCAACGGTCCAGCATGGTGACCACCTGGCCGCGCCAGTCGACGACGGACCGCAGGGTGCGGATGAACGCGGCCCGCGCCCACACGTCCGGCAGCGCGTCGACCAGGCCCATGAGCTCGGGCGCGTCCTGCCCCAGGCCGGTGTCGAACAGCCGGAGCAGGGCGACGACCGCCCGCACCGGCAGATCGGCGCCGGGCAGTCCGAGCAGCGAAAGCAGCAGCGCGGCGCCGGGCAGTGAGACGCCCCGCAGCACGGGAGTGACCTGCGGCCCCACGCCTCCCGTGCTCACCAGGACGAGCCGGTCGACGCGTTCGGGGAACTGGTAGGCGAACTGCATCGCGACGCCGCCGCCGAACGAGTGCCCGACCAGGGTGACCCGCTCGACCCCGAGCACGCCGAGCAGGTCCCGGATGCCGTTGGCGTACGCGGCCACCGAGTAGTCCGCCCGCGGCTTCTCCGACGCGCCGTGACCGAGCAGGTCAGGAGCGATCACCGTGTGATTGCGGGCCAGTCGGGGGATCAGCGGGGACCAGGTCGCCGACGAGTCGCCGATACCGTGGATCAGCAGGACCGCCGGCCCCTCACCCGCGACGCGGTACGCGCGCCGGTAACCGTGCACGGTCCGGAACCGCAGGACGGCCTCGCTCTCGTCGCCGGTGGGAAGCCGCCTGGGCTGGAAGGGCAGGATCCGCGCCATGGGCCGGAGTGTAGGCGGACGCCGCGGACAAGTGGTTTCGGATGGGTTTCGGGTGGCGCAATACGGGCGCACCCGCCAAAGCGGTTACGCGGCCGCGTAGTACCCCAGGAACATGTCGACACCGGCAACGATCAGACGCTCCGTCAAGTCGTCGCTGATGTCGGTTCCGTACGAGCCGAAGACCAGATGCGGGAAGACCAGCAGGGAGTAGAGCTGGATGACCGCCGCTTCCATGTCGGGGACGGTGAGCCGCCCCCGGTCGGCGAGTTCGCGCAGGGCGCCCGCGATCGCGGGGTGGTGGCTTTCGGGGCCGCGCTCCCCCCACGCCGTGCCGAGCGACGGGAAGCGGTGGATCTCGCGGGCCACGTCCAGGAATGCCCGCGCAGGTCGTCCGCATAACGGCAGCGCGTGGGCAACCGTCGCACCGGGCATGGCCGTGGCGGCCCCGGGGCTCGGCTCAGTATTCGTTGCCGCCACCACCACCGCGCTGGGGTTCATCGCGCACGAGGAGGCGGGGGTCGCCTCCGGAGTGGTCAACACCTTCCACGAAGTGGGCGGCTCGGTGGGGGTGGCCGTGGTCTCGACGGTCGCCGCCGCGGGGATCGACGGCGGCACGAGCGGCGGCTTCTCGGACGCGTTCACGGTGTGCGCCGTCGCGGCAGCGGTCAGCGCTGCCGCCGCCTTCGCGCTCGTGCCGCGCGGGAAGCCGCGGCTGACCGGCGGGCCGCACGTGCACTGACCCGCGCCGGGCGGGGCCCGCGCGCCCCTCCCGGACAGGCGCGCGACGTACATCTGATCCAAGGGTGGCTGTCGCGCCACGTCGCCGAACGGTCACGCACGTGAGGACCCCGGCGGTTAAGTTGCTGGGTGACCGTGCGAGTTACGCAGCCAGGTGAGGACTTGCCACTGTGACGGGAGCCGGAGTACGCGGACGGGTGCTGCCCGTGGCGCTGATCGCCGTGCTCCTGGTGGCCGTCCAGTGCTTCGCGCACGGGGTCAACGAATTCACGTCCGGCGCACCGTCCCGTACACCGCCCGCCACGGCGCCGTACGCCCAGTGCGGCGAGGACACACACCCGGGCGAGACCTCCGAGCGCTTCCGGACCCGCGGCCGCCCGCACTGCCGCGGCCTCACCCCCGACACGACCCCGCAGCTGCGCGCCGACACCGTCACGACCGCGACCGCGGACGACGGCACGCGCGCGTGGCGCCCCGTTGCCCTGCCCCACAGCGAGACGAGACCCACGGGCCGCGAACTGCCCGCCCTTTTGCAGGTCTTCCGCTGCTGACCGGCACCTCCGGCACGGCCATGCCGTCGGTCCACCCGGCCCGACGCGTCCGCCGCTGCCGGACCCGGACACCGGTCCACGTCACACCGATGCGCCCCCGCGGCGCTCAGGAGTCACCGACATGCAGCCTTCCCCTGCCTCCGTACCCGACCGCGCCCGCTCCCTGTTCAGAGCTTCCGGCAGCGCGCGGCACGATCTCACCGCCTCCGTCGTCGTCTTCCTCGTCGCCCTGCCGCTGTGCCTGGGCGTGGCCGTCGCCTCCGGAGTACCCGCCGAACTCGGCCTGGTCACCGGCATCGTCGGGGGTCTCGTCACCGGTCTGCTGCCCGGCAGCAGCCTCCAGGTCAGCGGCCCCGCCGCCGGGCTGACCGTCCTCGTCCACGAAGCCGTGCGGGAGTACGGGCTCGCGGCGCTCGGCGCGCTCGTGCTCGCCGCGGGGATTCTCCAGCTGGCCATGGGCGCACTCCGGCTCGGCCGCTTCTTCCGCGCCATCTCCGTGGCCGTCGTCGAGGGCATGCTCGCCGGGATCGGCCTCCTCCTGATCGCCGGGCAGTTGTACGCCATGGCGGACCGCGAGGCACCCGCGAGCGGCCTCGCCAAGATCGCCGGGCTGCCGGGCATGCTCACCGGGATCATCGGCTCGGAGCGCGCCGTGACCGCCTTCGGGCTCGGCGTCGGCACCATCGCCGTGCTCGTGCTCTGGCCGAGGCTCCCCGCGAAGGTCCGCGTGGTGCCGGCGCCGCTCGCCGCAGTGGCGCTCGCGATGGCCGCTTCGCTGCTCTTCTCCCTGCCGGTGGACACCGTCGACGTGCAGGGGCTCGTCGATTCCGTACGGCCGCCGGACGCCGCCGCGTTCGGGGGTCTGCTGAGCGTCGGCGCCATCGGCACCGTCCTCGCCTTCGCCCTGATCGCGTCGGCGGAGAGCCTGTTCAGCGCGGCGGCGGTGGACCGCATGCACGAGGGTCCGCCCACGTCGTACGACAAGGAACTGATCGCCCAGGGCGCGGGCAACACCGTCTGCGGTCTGCTGGGCGCGCTGCCCATGACCGCCGTCATCGTCCGCAGCTCGGCCAACGTACGGGCGGGCGCACGGACGAAGGCGTCGCGCGTCCTGCACGGCGTCTGGCTGCTCCTCTTCGCGGCACTGCTGCCCGCCGCGCTCGGCCTCATCCCGATGGCGGCCCTCGCGGGCGTCCTCGTGCACGCGGGCTCCAAGCTGGTCCCCGTAGGGCAGTTGGCGAAGCTGTGGCGCGAACACCGCGGCGAGGCCGTCGTCCTGGTCGTGACGGCCGTGGCGATCGTGTCGGTGAACATGTTCGAGGGAGTCCTCATCGGCCTGGTCCTCGCCGTCATAAAGATCGCCTGGGAGACACCGCACGCGCGCGTGGAGGTCGTCGACGACGGCGCGGGCCCGATCCGGGTCCTGCTGTCGGGTCACGCCACGTTCCTGAGCCTCCCCAAGCTCCTCGACGCGCTGGAGGCCCTGCCCCGGGACCGCCAGGTCGAGCTCGACCTGGCGGGGCTGCGGCATCTGGACCACGCGTGCCGTACGTCCCTGGAGACCTGGGCGGCCCGGCACAGCGCGGAGGGCACGGCTCCGGTGCGGGTGGCTTCGGAGGCCCGGGGGTGAGCTGCCTGCCGCGGGCCTGACGGCCGGATTCCTGCCGCCGGCCTGACGACCGGCCTTCTGCCGCGCGACGGCCTCCGCCGGAGGTCGTCCTGCGGCGGACCGCCTCACCTCGCCCCGTACACCCGCTGGGGCACCTCCGCTCCCGCAAGAAGCTTCAGCGCCGCCTCGCCCGCCTCCGCCGGGGTCCAGCGGGCCCCCTTGTCGGCCGTCGGCCCCGGCCGCCAGCCCTCCATGACGGTGATGCGCCCCGCTTCGGCCTCGAACACACGGCCCGTGACACCGGCGGACGCCTCGGAGCCGAGCCACACCACGACCGGCGACACGTTCTCCGGAGCCATCGCGTCGAAGCCGCCGCCCTCGGGCGCGGCCATGGTCTGCGCGAAGGTCTGCTCCGTCATCCGGGTCCGCGCGGCGGGCGCGATCGCGTTGACCCGTACTCCGTAGGAGGCGAATTCGGCGGACGCGACCATGGTGAGCCCGAGAATCCCGGCCTTGGCCGCGCTGTAGTTCCCCTGCCCGACGCTGCCCAGCAGCCCGGCGCCCGAGCTGGTGTTGACCACGCACGCGTGCCGCGCACGCCCCGCCTTCGCCTCCCCGCGCCAGTACGCGGCCGCGTGCCTCAGCGGCAGGAAGTGACCCTTCAGATGGACGCGCATGACGGCGTCCCAGTCGTCCTCGTCGAGGTTGACGAGCATGCGGTCCCGCAGGAACCCCGCGTTGTTGACCAGTGTGTCCAGCTGTCCGTACGCGTCGATCGCGGCCCGCACCAGGGACGCGGCACCCTCCGCCGTGGCGATGTCGCCTCCGTGCGCCAGGGCCTCGCCGCCCGCCGCGCGGATCTCCTCGACGACGTCGTGCGCGGGACCGCCGGACGCTCCGGAGCCGTCGGCCCCCACGCCCAGGTCGTTGACGACGACCTTGGCGCCCTCGGCGGCGTACGCGCGCGCGTGCGCACGGCCGAGGCCGCGGCCCGCACCGGTGACGATCACGACGCGGCCCGCGCAGATGCCTGTGCCCGGCTTGATGCCCGCGCCCGGCTCGATGCCCGTGTCCGGCTTGTTGGCTGAGGTCATGCGGAACTCCTCGGTGGCGTTCAGTGGTTGACGGACGCGGCGTCCAGGAACGCGGGGCGTTCGCCGCCCCCGTGCAGGTGCAGGGCGGCGCCGCTGATGTAGCGCGCGGCGTCGGAGGCGAGGAAGACGCAGGCGTCCCCGACGTCCGACGGATCGGCGAGGCGGCCGAGCGGGACGGTGCGGGCGACCTGAGCGATGCCGTCCTCGTCGCCGTAGTGCAGATGGGCGCTCTCGGTGCGGGCCAGGCCGAGCACCACGGTGTTCACCCGCACCTGCGGAGCCCACTCGACGGCCATCGTGCGGGCGAGGTTCTCCAGGCCTGCCTTGGCCGCGCCATAGGCACCGCTGCCGGGTGAGGGCCGGGAACCGCTCACGCTGCCGATCATGGTGATGCTGGCCGCGCCCGCGCCGGGCTCCCGACCGGGCTCCTGACCTGGCTCCCGACCGCGCTCCTGACCTGGCTCCCGTCCGGACTCCAGACCGGTCTTCTGGCCGCGCATCACCTCGTACGCCGCCAGGGAGGCGTACAGCGGGGCAAGCAGGTTGAGTTCGACGATCTTGGCCTGGCGGGCGGGGGCCGACTCGGCGAGCAGTCCGAAGGGGGTGCCGCCCGCGTTGTTCACCAGGGCGTCGAGGCGTCCGTGGTCGGCGGCCACTTCGGCGAAGAACGTGTGCGCCGCCTCCGCGTCGCGCAGGTCGAGCGGCCGGAACTCGGCGGCTGCTCCCGCCGCTTGGACCGGGCGGTCCGGAGGTCTGCGGGCGCAGACGACGACTCTCGCACCGGCGGCGAGGAAGCTGCGCGCGATTCCGGCGCCTACGCCTTTGGTGCCGCCGGTGACGACGACCACCTGTCGGGTGTCAGTCATCGCTGCTACCTTTCCAACTAACAAATGTTTGGTTGAAGGGCCTGGTTGAAAGGTAGCGGATCCTCTGATGTCTGTCTCCACCTCGACCCCGGACAAGGGCGTCGCCGTCGTCACCGTCGACTTCCCGCCCGTCAACGCCCTGCCCGTGCAGGGGTGGTATGACCTGGCGGCAGCGGTGCGCGAGGCGGGCCGCGATCCCGGCACGCGCTGCGTCGTCCTCGCGGCGGAGGGCCGCGGTTTCAACGCGGGCGTGGACATCAAGGAGATGCAGCACGACAGCGGCCACAGCGCGCTGATAGGCGCCAACCGCGGTTGCTATGAAGCGTTTTCGGCGGTGTATGAGTGCGAGGTGCCCGTCGTGGCCGCGGTGCACGGCTTCTGCCTGGGCGGCGGCATCGGCCTGGTGGGCAACGCGGACGCGATCGTGGCGAGCGAGGACGCGACCTTCGGCCTCCCCGAACTCGACCGCGGCGCGCTCGGCGCGGCGACGCACCTCGCCCGCCTGGTCCCACAGCATCTGATGCGCGCCCTGTACTACACCTCGCGCACGGCCTCGGCGGCCGACCTGCACGCGCACGGCTCGGTGTGGCGGGTGGTCCCCCGCACGGAACTGCGCGACGCGGCCCTTGAGCTGGCCCGCGAGATCGCCCGGAAGGACGGGACGCTGCTGCGGTTCGCCAAGGCGGCGATCAACGGCATCGACCCCGTCGACGTGCACCGCAGTTACCGCTTCGAGCAGGGCTTCACCTTCGAGGCCAACCTGAGCGGCCTGGCCGACCGCATCCGCGAGGACTTCGGACAGGAATCCAGCGCCTCCGGCAAGGAAGAGAAGGGCAGGGCATGAGGGACAAGACCATGACGCCCGACGCGATCGTGGGGCGGCTTCGGAGCGGGATGACGCTCGGCATCGGCGGCTGGGGGTCGCGCCGCAAACCCATGGCGTTGGTGCGGGCCCTGCTCCGGTCCGGCATCACCGACCTCACCGTCGTTTCGTACGGCGGCCCGGACGTCGGGCTGCTCGCCGCGGCCGGAAAGATCCGCAAGCTCGTCACGGCGTTCGCGACGCTCGACTCGATCCCCCTGGAGCCGCATTTCCGGGCGGCACGCGAGCGCGGCGCCTTCGAACTCGTCGAGCTGGACGAGGCGATGTTCATGCAGGGGCTGACGGCCGGCGCCCAGCGGCTGCCGTTCCTGCCGATCCGCGCGGGCCTCGGCTCGGACGTCCTGCGCGTCAACCCCGGCCTGCGTACGGTCACTTCGCCGTACGACGACGGGGAAGAGCTCGTCGCGGTACCCGCCCTGCGCATGGACGCGGCGCTGGTCCACCTCAACCGCGCCGACCGCCTGGGCAACGCCCGCTATCTGGGCCCGGATCCGTATTTCGACGACTTGTTCTGCGAGGCGGCCGACACGGCGTACGTGTCGTGCGAGCGCATCGTCGATCCGGCCGAGCTCACCGGGCAGGCGCCGCCGCAGACGCTGCTGATCTCCCGGCACGCGGTGACGGGCGTGGCCGAGGCCCCCAAGGGCGCGCACTTCACGTCATGCGTGCCGGACTACGACCGCGACGAAGCCTTCCAGAAGGCATACGCCACCGCGGCCGGCGATCCGGAAGCGTGGAAGGAATTCGAGGACCGCTTCCTGACCGGCACCGAGCAGGACTATCAATCGGCTGTCCAGGCCTGGCACAAGGAGCAGCTGTGACGCGGACCGACCCGGCGGCGACGAGCGCCGCCTCCGACACGCCCTGTACCCGCGCCGAGTACTGCGTGATCGCCTGCGCCGAGGCCTGGCGGGACGCCGGTGAGATCCTCGCGTCCCCCATGGGCACGGTCCCCTCGATCGCCGCCCGCCTGGCCAAGCTGACCTTCTCGCCGGACCTGCTGCTCACGGACGGGGAGGCGCTGCTGATCGGCGACGTGCCCGCCGTGGGCGCGCCTTCGGCGGTGACGGAGGGCTGGCTGCCGTACCGCAAGCATCTGACGATGGTCATGGGCGGCAGGCGTCACGTGATGATGGGCGCGAGCCAGATCGACCGCTTCGGCAATCAGAACATCTCCTGCATCGGCGACTGGGAGCGGCCCAAGCGCCAGCTGCTCGGGGTGCGCGGCGCCCCGGTCAACACCCTGAACAACCCGGTGAGTTACTGGATCCCGCGGCATTCGAAGCGTGTCTTCGTCGAGAAGGTCGACATGATCAGCGGCGTCGGACACGACAGCGCGGCGGCGGCAGGCCCGTCCGCCACCCGCTTCCACGATCTGCGCCGGGTCGTGTCGGACCTCGGTGTCTTCGACTTCGGGGCGCCGGACCACGCGATGCGCCTGGTGTCCCTGCATCCGGGCGTGACGGCAGATCAGGTGCGCGAGGCGACCGACTTCGCGCTCGCCGTGGCGGACGACGTTCCGTACACCCGTGAGCCGACCGCGGAGGAACTGCGGCTGATCCGGGAGGTGGTGGACCCAAGCGGTCTGCGCGAGCGCGAGGTGCGCGCATGACCACCGCCCCGGCGCGTATGGAGACGGAGCTGACGAGGCTGGTCGGCGTCCGGTACCCGATCGTGCAGACCGGCATGGGCTGGGTGGCGGGCCCCCGCCTTGTCTCCGCGACGGCGAACGCGGGCGCGCTCGGCATCCTGGCCTCGGCGACGATGACCGTCGAGCAGTTGCGCTCCGCCGTCCGGGAGGTCAAGTCCCGTACGGACGAGCCCTTCGGGGTCAACCTCCGGGCCGACGCGGGCGACGCGCGTGACCGGGTGCGGATCATCGTCGACGAGGGGGTGCGCGTCGCGTCGTTCGCGCTCGCCCCCTCGAAGGAGCTGATCGCGGAGCTGAAGGACGCCGGGGTGGTGGTCATCCCGTCCATCGGTGCGCGACGGCACGCCGAGAAGGTCGCGGCCTGGGGCGCGGACGCGGTCGTCGTACAGGGCGGCGAGGGCGGAGGGCACACGGGCGAGGTCGCGACGACCGTGCTGTTGCCGCAGGTCGTGGACGCCGTGGAGATACCGGTGATCGCAGCGGGCGGCTTCTTCGACGGCCGGGGGCTGGTCGCCGCGCTCGCCTATGGCGCGGCGGGAGTCGCGATGGGCACCCGCTTCCTCCTCACGTCGGACTCGACGGTGCCGGACGCGGTCAAGGCGCGCTATCTGGCCGCTTCGGTCAAGGACGTCACGGTGACCACACGGGTCGACGGCCTCCCGCACCGGATGCTGCGCACGGAACTGGTCGCTTCCCTGGAGAAGTCGGGGCGGGCGGCGTCCCTGGCAAGGGCCGTCCGGCACGCCGCCGCGTTCAAGAAGATGTCCGGGATGGGCTGGGGCGAGATGGTCCGGGACGGCCTCGCGATGCGGCACGGCAAGGGGATGACGTGGAGTCAGGTCCTGCTCGCCGCGAACACGCCGATGATGCTGAAGTCGGCCATGGTGGACGGGGTTCCGGATGCGGGGGTCATGGCCTCCGGTCAGGTGGCGGGGGTCATCGAGGACCTGCCCTCCTGCGAGGAGCTGATCGCGGGTGTGATGGCGGAGGCCAGCAGGGTGACGGCCCGACTGGCCGCCTTCACCCCACCCGCACGCGGCGCCGCACTCACCTCACGCGCACCCGCCGCCGCCCTCCCCGCAGCCGAACCTCCGCCCGGGGCACCGCTCCTCGACCGCGAGAGGGGCTGAACCGCCACCCGCACACGCCCTCACTCGCCCACACCCCCCGCATCACGGCGGGGAAAGCGGTGCGCGGCTCACACCCCCACCATCTCCAGCGACGCCCGCGCCCTGGCCGCCAGGCCGTCCGCGCCGCATGATTCGGCCAGGGCCAGACCACGGGCCAGTTCGCTCGCGGACCCCGCCGCGATCCCGTACTCGACCCTGACGACCGCGTGCTCATAGGCGCACGGCGACGCCTCCAGGCAGGCGACGGCCCGTGCGTACAGTTCGACCGCATGCGGTCCGCTCTCCATGGCCGCCGCGCACCGCAGTGCCTCGCCGATCGCCGTCTCCGTGCCGAAGCGTTCCGCCTGGATCCGTACGTTCTTGACCAGTTCGGCGGCCCGCAGCGGGTCCTCCTCGGCGAGCGCGCGGGAGAGGTCGTTCGCCCAGGGGGCGACGATCGTGTTCCAGCGGCCGCGTTCGTTCGCCGTCTTCGCCGCCACTTCCAGTTCGGCGACTCCTTCCGTCCGCTGGCCCGTCGCGATCAGGAGACGGCCGCGCACGGAGTGGATGTCGGGCAGGAAGATGGTAGGGGTAGGGCGGCGCGATGCCGTAGTGATCGGCGATCTCCTGGGCCTCGCCGACCTTGCCGCGGGCCAGCAGCGTCTCGATGAGCTTGCACGCGGCGTCCCAGTGCATCGGGAGCCCGCTGCCGACCCGGTCGGAGAGGCGCAGGCTCTCCCGCAGCGAGGCCTCCGCCTCGGTGAGCCGCCCGCGCCGGCGGTACACCAGGCCGAGCCAGGCCTTGGCGACGGCCAGATGACCGCCGCTCCACCCCGCGGCCTCGTAGGCACGAACTCCCTCGGCGAAGACACTCTCGGCGCGGTCGAGGCGGTCGGTGAAGATGTACGAGCCGCCGAGCATCGTCAGGAGCTCGAAGCCCCACTCGGTGTCGGTCCAGCCGAGGCCCGGCGCGAGGCGGCCGTTGACGAGGACGCGGTCGCACAGCTCGACGATCTCCTCCGCGCTCTCCCCGCGGGTCATCGCGTCGAAGGCACGCAGGATCAGCAGGGCGCGCTCGGAGTTGTCGCGGCCCTGAAGCGGCCCCGCCAGTGCGGCAAGGCGCCGCGAACGGCCCGTCGCGTCCTCCTCGCGGGAGTGGATGCCCTCCCACATGTAGTGCACGCCGTGCAGTCGCATCCGGTCGGGGCCGGGTTCGAGCCGGGCCGCCTCGGCGTCCACGACGCGCAGGGCCTCCTCCAGCTGGTCGTTGTGCACGAGGGCCTGGGAGAGGCGGCACACCGCGTCCACCCTCAGCTTCCGGTCGACCCCCGCCGTGGAGAGGGCCTCCCGCAGGTGGCGGATGGTCGTGACGGGTGAGGTCAGGAGCGTGGCGCAGCCCAGTTCGTAGAGCACGCGCGCGTGGAGCTCGGGCAGCGGGGGTTCCGCAAGGGCGCGTTCCAGGCAGCGCCGGGCCGCGTCCGGCGCGCCGACGGCGAGGTGTTCGGCCGCCGCCTCGCGCAGTTGCTCGACCAGTTCGGGGTCGTCGTCCGGATGGACCTCCAGGAGGTGCCGGGAGGCGGCGGCCGCGCCGCGCCCCGACAGCGTGACGGCCCAGGCGGCCTGGCCGTGCATCGCGGTGCGGGTGGCGGGCGGGATCGAACGGTAGACCGTGCTCGCGATGAGCGGGTGGACGAACTCCAGGCCCTCTTCGCCGCCGAGCAGGATGCGCGCGGTGCGCAGCCGCTCCGCACACCGATCGGCCTTGTCGCGGGGCAGCCCGGCGAGCGAGGCGGCGAGGTCGTGCGAGATGGCGGTGCCGAGGATCGCCGCGGCCCACGCGAACCGCGTGACGTCCGTGCCGAGTCCTTCGAGGCGTGCGACGAGGCCGCGGCCGCGCGCCGAGCGGTTCAGTGCGCGCAGTTCACCGGCGGAGCCCTCCACCGGTTCCAGCTCGCTGTCCTGCACCTTGGCGAGCAGTTCCACGGATTCGTACGGATTGCCGCCGGTGACCGCCCACACCTCGCGGCAGAACGGGGCGTCCGCGTGCTCGCCGAGGGTGGCGCGGGTGAGTCCGGCCGCCGCGTCCGGGGTGAGCGCGCGCAGCGGCGGCGAGGGGCGGGCCGCCGCGCCGACCGCCGCGAGGTGACGGGCGCTTTCGCCGGCGGCTTCGTCCGGGCGGTGGGCGACCACCACGAGGACCGGAAGCTCGGCGAGGCGCTGGGCGAACGCGGCCAGCCAGTGCAGGGTCTCCTGGTCGGCCCAGTGCGCGTCGTCGATGAGCAGGACGAGCGGCCAGTGCAGTCCCGACAGCCGCACGACCGCCTCGACGAGGCCGTCGCACACGCCCTGCGGATCGGCCTGCCGACCGCCCGGCTCGGCTATGCCGAGTGCGGGGCCCGCGATGGCGTACCAGTCGCCGAGGTACTCCCTGGCTTCTTCGGGCGTGAGGGCGACGAGGGCCGACTGCAACAGCTGCCGTACGACGTTGAAGGGGACGGAGGTGACGGTCTCGCCGCCCCGCGCGGACCACACCGTGGCCCTCCCCTGTGCGATGCGGCGCACCTCGGCGAGCAGCGCCGTCTTGCCGATGCCCGCCTCGCCCTGGAAGACGAGCAGACCGCCCGCGGTCGTGGAGTCGGAACACAGCTCGTCAACGGCGCGTGCGACCGCGGCGAGTTCCGCATCGCGCTCCCACAGCGGGGCCCAGGTGGCACCTCCGGGCCGTCCCTGTGTCATCGCGCTACCTCCCGAGGTCGCTCAATCGACGTACAGACACCGAGACTAGCTGGGGAGAGGTCCTCACGGGGCGGGGTCCGGCCAGCAACTCCCGCAACGAGTGAGGGAAAAGCCGACGCGAGAGCCGGGGCCGGGCCCCGAGCGCGGCCCGGTCAGAGGCGCTCGATGATGGTCACGTTCGCCTGGCCGCCCCCTTCGCACATGGTCTGGAGGCCGAACCGGCCGCCGGTGCGCTCCAGTTCGTGCAGGAGTGTCGTCATCAGTTTGACGCCGGTCGCGCCGAGGGGATGGCCGAGGGCTATCGCTCCTCCGTTGACGTTGACCTTCTCCGGGTCGGCCCCGGTCTCCTTCAGCCAGGCAAGGACGACGGGGGCGAAGGCTTCGTTGATCTCGACGAGGTCGATGTCGCCGATGCTCATGCCGGTCTTCTTGAGGGCGTACGCGGTGGCGGGGATCGGCGCGGAGAGCATCCGGATCGGGTCCTCGCCGCGCACGGAGAGGTGGTGGATGCGGGCGCGCGGCGTCAACCCGTGTTCGCGCACGGCCCGTTCGCTCGCGACGAGCAGTGCCGCGGCGCCGTCCGAGACCTGTGAGGAGCAGGCCGCGGTGATCGTGCCGCCGTCCAGGACGGGCCCCAGGCCCGCCATCTTCTCCAGGGTCGTGTCGCGGCGCGGGCCCTCGTCGGTGGTCACGTCGCCATAGGCGGTCAGTTCGCGGTCGAAGCGGCCCTCGTCGATCGCGCGGACGGCCCGCTGATGCGAGCGGAGCGCGAACTCCTCCATGTCACGGCGGGATATGCCCCACTTCTCGGCGATCAGCTGGGCGCCGTGGAACTGGTTGACCGGCCGGTCTCCATAGCGGGCGCGCCAGCCCCCGCTGCCCGCGTACGGGCCTTCGGTGAGGCCGAGCGGTTCGGCGGCCTGCCGGGAGGCGAAGGCGATGGGGATCATCGACATGTTCTGTGTGCCGCCCGCGACGACGAGGTCCTGTGTGCCGGACAGGACGCCCTGCGCCGCGAAGTGCACGGCCTGCTGCGAGGATCCGCACTGCCGGTCGATCGTCACGCCGGGCACCTCTTCGGGCAGCCCTGCCGCCAGCCAGGAGGTGCGGGCGATGTCCCCGGCCTGCGGCCCGACCGTGTCCAGGCAGCCGAAGACGACGTCCTCGACGGCGGCGGGATCGATTCCGGTGCGCTCGACGAGTGCGGTGAGGACATGGGCGCCCAGGTCGGCGGGGTGAACGGCCGAGAGACCGCCCTTGCGCCTGCCGACGGGGGTGCGGACCGCTTCGACGATGTAGGCCTCGGCCATGACTGCGTACTCCTCGTGCTCCTCGGTCGGTGCGGTCGCCGGGCGGCGACGCGCTCTTTACGTGCGTACGGCGATGCCGTCCAGGACCATCGAGAGGTACTGGCGGGCGATCTCCTCGGGGCTGTGGCCGCCCCCGGGGCGGTACCAGGACGCGGCGACCCAGACGGTGTCGCGCACGAAGCGGTAGGCGAGCCGGATGTCCAGGTCCTCGCGGAAGACGTGTTCGGCGACCCCGCGCTCCAGGGTCGTCAGCCAGGTCTTCTCGAAGCGCTGCTGCGAGTCCGTCAGGTACTGGAAGCGCGCCTGGGCGACCAGGTGCCTGGACTCCTTCTGGTAGATGGCGACGGCGGAGCGGTGCCGGTCGATCTCCCGGAAGGACTCGGTGACCAGTGCCTCGAGGGTCTCGCGGGGGCCGAGGTGCGACTGGAGCACGGTGTCGTACCCGTCCCAGAGCTCGGTGAGGAAGGTGGAGAGGATCTCTTCGAGCATCGACTCCTTGGAGTCGAAGTGGTAGTAGAGGCTGCCGGCGAGCATGCCGGCGGCGTCCGCGATCTTGCGGACCGTGGTCGCGTTGTACCCCTGCTCGGCGAAGACGTCGGCCGCGATGGCGAGGAGTTCACCGCGGCGCTCCGGCGAGGGGCTCACCGCGGCCTTCTTGGCCGGAGCCTTCTTGGCCGGAGCCTTCTTGGGGCTGACGCTGGTGCTGGTGCTGGTGCTCGTGCTGGCGGTGGGGCTGGTGCTCGTGCTGCTCTGCTTCGGTTTCGACACACGGTCATTCTCCGCCTAGGCGTGCTGATTGCTGACCGAGACCGTCTCCCCCGTCATGTACGAGGAGTACTCCCCGGCGAGGAAGACGATGACGTTGGCTATCTCCCAGGGC
>NZ_JBNNJZ010000062.1:24140-29261 GCF_050270335.1 Streptomyces sp. NPDC059900 | reverse complement strand
GTCTACGTCACCCGCAAGGGCGGCACCATCACCACCTGCGCCTCCACCTCGGGCTACATGCACGAGTACGACAACCGCTACCTGTGGATGTCCCTGAAGCGCATCATCGGCTCGCACTTCGCCAACTACCGCGAGGCGTGGGAGGCCAACCGCCTGATCGCCAAGGGCAAGATCCACCCCACGCTCTCCAAGGTCTACTCCCTTGAGGACACCGGGCAGGCGGCCTATGACGTGCACCGCAACCTCCACCAGGGCAAGGTCGGCGTCCTCGCGCTCGCGCCCCGCGAGGGCCTGGGCGTGCGCGACCACGAGAAGCGCGCCCAGCACATCGACGCCATCAACCGCTGCCGCGTCGCGGCGAACTGACACGGACAAGGAACGCAAGACATGGCCCGGAAAACAACCGTGGTGGGCGTCGTCGGTCTCGGCTCCGTCGGGGAACCCCTGCTCCGCCTCCTGAACGCCGCGGGCTACGACGTCGTCGGGGTGGACCGCGAGCTCGACGTGGTGTCGGCGGTGGACCAGCGCATGAAGGCGGCGCTGGCCGGCGCGACGGACAGCCCGGAGAGCCCGGAGAGCTCGGAGAGCCCGAACGGCACGGACGCCCCGGCCGCCCCGGGCGCGTACACACTCACCAACGACACCGCGGCGCTCGGCTCGGCCGATCTGGTGATCGAGGCCGTGTCCGAGGACCTCGCCGTCAAGTCCCAAGTGCTGCATCGCCTCAACAGCGTCTGCCCGGACCCCACGGTCCTGGTCAGCGTCACCGCCTCGCTCCCGCTGGCCCGCCTGGCCATCGCGTCGGGGCGCCCCGGCCGGACGCTGGGCCTCCGGATGCTGCGTCCCGTGTGGACCGGTGGGTCCGCCGAGGCGGTGCCCACCTCCATGAGCGAGGGTGAAGCCCTGGGCGTCCTGGAGGAGTTGCTCACCGAGGTCGGCCTGACGCCGGGCTCCCTGGGCGCGCGTCCGGGCCGGGCGGCGACCGGCCTCGTGTACGCGTTCCTCAACCGAGCCGTCGCCATGGTCGAGCAGGGGTACGCCGGGCAGGAAGCCGTCGACACCGCCATGCGCCTGGGCTGCGGACTGCCCTTGGGCCCGCTCGAACTGCTCGACGAGGTCGGCCTGGACACCGCGCACGCGGTCCTGTCCGACCTGCACTCCCGCACCAAGGACGCCGGGTTCCGGCCGGCACCGCTGCTCACGTCGATGGTGCGGAGCGGCACCCTCGGCCGGAAGAGCGGGCAGGGCTTCTACCGCTACGACGAAGACGGCGGACGCCTCGCCGTTCCCGCCGGAACCGGAACCGGAACCGGAGGCACCAGGTCCGCCGTCTTCGCCGAAGCCGCCGAATCCCCCCAAGTCTCCGCAGCCCGCGGGAACGAACCGGGAGTGACCGTCGGACGGGTGGGGATCCTCGGGTCCGGGACCATGGCCAAGGGCATCGCCGAGTGCGCCGTGCTGGCCGGGGTGCCCGCCGTCCTGGTGGCCCGCTCCCCGGAGAAGGCAGGGCTCGCCGTGGACGCCGTCGAGGCCTCCCTGACCAGGTCCGTACGCCGGGGCAGGTGCCACCCGGACGACAAGGCCCGGGCCCTCTCGCTGCTCGAAGCCACCGACTCCATGCAGGCGTTGGGCGACTGCGACATGGTGATCGAGGCCACCGCCGAGGACCTCGTGGTCAAGCGGTCCCTGTTCGCCTCGCTCGGCTCGGTGTGCCGCCCCGGCACCCTGCTCGCCACCACCACCTCCAGCCTGTCGGTGGAGGACTGCACCGAGGCGGCGGGCCGTGCCGGTGACGCCCTGGGACTGCACTTCTTCAACCCGGCTCCGGTCATGAAGCTGATCGAGCTCGTCCGCACCCCGGCGACCGGCGAGCACAGCATGGCGGTCGCCCGTGCCTTCTGTGCCCGGCTCGGCAAGACGGTGGTGGAGTGCGGTGACCGGGCGGGCTTCATCGTCAACCACCTGCTGTTCCCCTATCTCGCCGACGCCGTGCGGCTGCTGGACCAGGGGGATGTCGGCATCGAGGAGATCGACGCGGCGGTGCAGCGGGGCTTCGGCTACCCCATGGGGCCCTTCACGCTGCTCGACAGCATCGGCCTGGACGTGTCGCTCGCCATCCTGCGGAGGCTGCACCAGGAGTTCCCGGAGGGCGGCTGTGAACCGCCGGCAGCACTTGAGCAGCTGGTGGCGCAGGGCTGCCTCGGCCGGAAGACCGGCCAGGGGTTCACCCGGCCGTTCAGGGCCTGATGCCGCCGTTCAGGGCCTGATCCCGGTCACCCGGGGCCTGTCGCTCAGGGGCGGATCACGGTCCGGTCCGCCAGCGCCTGCGGCAACGCCCGTCGTCCTCGTACGCCCAACTTGTGGTAGATGCGGGTGAGGTGCTGCTCGACCGTGCTGGGTGTGATGAAGAGCCGCTCGGCGATGTCGCGGTTGGTCAGCCCGTCCGAGGCCATGAGGGCGACCCGCTGCTCGGCGCGGGTGAGTCCCTCGGCGGTGCCGCGCTCGGGTCCGGGGGACGGGGTCAGGGGCTGCTTCGGGATCCCGGCCGGGGCCCGGAGCGGGGTCCGGGCCGAAGGGGTCTCGGTCGGTTCCGGCACGTGGGAGTTGACCCGCTCGAAGAGCGCCACCGCGCGCGAGCGCAGCCAGCTGCTGCCCGGGTCCGGCTCGGCCAGCTCCGCCGTGAGGAGCTCGCGGGCCCGGCCGGGGCTGTCGACCTCGATGAGCGCCTCGGCCGCGTACACCCGCCAGGCCGTGAACACGGAGACGTCGAGCTTCCAGGCGGCCATCAGGTCCCGGCAGGCGTAGAAGTCGCCGAGCGCCGCCTGGTAGCGGCCGACGGACAGGTGGTGGCGACCCCGTGCCTGAAGGTAGTGCAGGCCGGGCAGGGTCTGGAACATCACGGGGGGCACGGGAACGCGGAAGCACTCGGCCGAGGCCTCGATGTCGCCGAGTTCGGCGCAGGCCAGGACCTTGGCGGAGAGCGGCAGGCCGAGCGCGACGCCCCACGCCTGCGGCGGAATCAGTGTGAGCGCCTCGTCGGCGCGCTGCCGGGCGACTTCGAAGTTGCCCAGCCAGCTCTCCACCGTCGCACTGGCCGCGGCGAAGATCGCACGGGCCTGCGGGGTGCGCGGACCGGCCCCGCGTACGAGCAGTTCGCACCACTCGGCGGCCCGGTCGAGCCGGGCGGCCCGGATGAGCGAGACGAGCGCGGCCATGGCGGGGGCCACGGGCGGATCGTGCAGGACCACGCTTTCGAGGAGACGTTCGGCGGCGTCGAGCGCCCCGCTGGTCGGCCCCCCGGAGAGCAGCGACGACAGTACGAGGGCGCCGTCCGAGTGCGGATCCACGGCCATGACGCCGCCGATGCCGGTTGCTTCGGCGGGCGCCGCCGCGTGCTCATGGGCCCCGAGTACCGGGTAGAAGTAGGCGAACCACACGTGCATGGTGTCGAGTCGCACCCGGATTTCGCCGGACAGCTCGTCCCGTACGCCGTCCAGGTCGGCGAAGAGGGTGGCCGCTTCCTCGGGCCGGCCGAGCCAGAGCAGATAGGTGATCAGCGTCATGCTCTGCCCGCAGCTCAGATAGCCGTTGGCGTGGTCGTCCAGGAGCTCGGTGAGGTGGCGCCGGACCGCACCGGGGTCGGTCTCCCACTCGGCCCGGGTGAGTTCGACGCGGATCACGGCCCGCTGCGGCGCGCTCGTGCTCGTGTCGTACGCCCTTCGCAGACAGGTCACGGCCCCCTCGGCGTCGTGGTCGGCGAGTGCCTGGGCGGCGGCCTCCCGCAGCACGGGGATGGCCCAGGGGTCCGCACAGGGTCCGGCGCAGACGAGATGCCGGGCCACCTGGCCCGCCGCGGCGCCGCTCTCGTGCAGCACCCGGGCGGCCGTGCGATGCAGGGCGGCGCGCTCCTCCGGTGTCACGCCCTCAAGGACGGTGGTGCGGGCCTCCTCGGTCCGGTACCGGCCCGCTTCGGTGAGGCCGACGGCGTCGAGCGCGGACATCGCGAGGGCGGTGCGGAGCCGGAGGACCCGGTCGAGGAAGTCGTGCGTGGCGGACGCGCCGAGGACGGCGAGGGCGCGGGCGACCCGCAGCTCGTCAGGGCCGAGCTGATCGAGGACGTACTGGACGGCGAGCCGGAAGAGCTCGCCGCCCGCCGGGGTCCCGTCCTCGGCGAGCCGCTCGGCGGAGCGGTCCCAGAGCAGCGCCTGCAGAAGCAGGGGGCTCCCCCCTGAAGCGCGGCGCAGGGCGGGGGCCGCGTGCGCGGCGCGGTCGTCGCCGAGGTGCTCGGCGATCAGGCTCTCGGTGCACTCCGCGCACAGGGGGGAGAGGCGGATCAGGGTGCACTCGGGGTTGCACAGACAGTCGGCGGTCAGGGCCGAGCTGCCCTGCCGGCCGCCGCCCGCCCGCTCGCCGAGCACGACGAGGACGCGCAGGGCGCCCACCCGGCGCATGAGGTGCTGGAGGCATTGCAGCGAGGCCGCGTCGATGTCCTGCGCGTCGTCGACGGTGAGGACGACGGGGGCCCGCCGGGCCAAGAGGGCGAGATGGCGGTAGAGGCTGTCGGCCGCCTTGGCCATGACGGGGGCGGGGCCCTCGATGAACTCAGTGAACTCGGCGAACTCGGCGAGCTCCCCGGCCTGGCCGGGCGGGAGTGACGCGGTCGCCAGGAGCTGGCTGACGACGCCGAGAGGGAGGTCGCGCTCCGCCGGAGAGGCGACCGCGGTCATGACGATGGCTCCGGATTCCTCGGCGAGCTCCTGCGCATGCCGGATCAGGGAGGTCTTGCCCATGCCGGGTGCCCCCGTCACGAGCACGGCGCGGCCGCCCGCACCCTCCCGTACTCGTGAGAGCACGCCACCGATGACGTGCCGCGCCCGACATCGCTCCACCATGTCCATCGCCGCTCCTCCCCCAGGCAGCCGACTTCACGCTGGCCCGTGCATGGGCCAGGTAGATCAAAGCATGTCCGGGGCCGGAACCCGTCGGGTGGCCGGGCACGTAGTTGATCTTGACGGGGTCCACCGCCCCCCTAGGTTCCGCGCACGGCCCCGCCCTCCCCCGACACCCCGGTGCATTGAGCGCGCCCACATTGTGTTTTCGCACTAGGTAGCGTAAGAAGCG
>NZ_JBNNJZ010000062.1:0-24130 GCF_050270335.1 Streptomyces sp. NPDC059900 | reverse complement strand
TCCCCCTACACCCCGGTCATTTCAGCCCCCACACATGTCGTTATCGACCTCTCTCGCTTAACTCCGCGATCTGCAATTCCCACCCCCCTACGTTCGCCGCCCGTCCGTCTCCAATAGCTGCCGAGAATAGGGGGATAGGGAACCCCTAATCTCGAATAGACGCCGGACACACTCACTTGCGGGCCAACTGGACCGTTGGCTAGCGTGCGGCCGTATGTGGAACGCAGTGGATGTTTGGGTAACCGGCCTCGGCGCGATGACGCCGCTGGGTGTAAATGCGAATGACACTTGGGCCGCAATGCAGGCCGGCGAGAACGGAATTGGTCTGCTCAAAGAGAGCTGGGCCGAGCAACTTCCGGTCCGCATCGCCGCTCAACTGGCCGGGGACCCCGCCGATTCGATGAAGCGGACCGAGGCCCGCAAGCTCGACAGGTCCGAGCAGATCGCCCTCGTCACCGCGCGGGAGGCCTGGGCGGACGCCGGCGCCCCCGACGTCGAGCCCGAGCGGGTCGCGGTCGTCCTGGGCACGGGCATCGGCGGCGTCACCTCGCTGTTGGGGCAGAACCACATCCTGGAGACGTCCGGTCCGCGCCGCGTCTCTCCGCACACGGTGCCGATGCTGATGGCCAACGGTCCCGCCGCGTGGGTCAGCATGGACCTGAACGCACAGGGCGGCGCGCACGCCCCGGTCAGCGCCTGCGCCTCGGGCGCGGAAGCCATCGCGCTCGGCCTCGACCTCATCAGGTCCGGACGCGTGGACGTCGTCGTGGCGGGCGGCGTCGAGGCCAGCGTGCACGCGCTGCCCCTGACCGCCTTCGCCCAGATGATGGCCCTGTCCACCAGCAACGACACCCCCGAGCACGCGTCGCGGCCCTTCGACAAGGACCGCAACGGATTCGTGCTCGGCGAGGGCGGCGCGGTCGTCGTCCTGGAGCGGGCCGACCACGCCAGGGCCCGGGGCTCCCGCGCGCACGGCACGCTCCTGGGCGCGGGCATCAGCTCAAGTGCCGTCCACATCACGGCTTCCGACGTGTCGGGCCAGGTCCGCGCGATGTCCCAGTCGCTGCGCGACGCCGGGGTCAGCGGGACGGACGTGGGGGTCGTGCACGCCCACGCCACGTCGACCCCGCAGGGCGACGTGGCGGAGGCCCGTGCCATCGCACAGGCCGTCGGCACCCATCCCGTGGTGACGGCGACGAAGTCCATGACGGGCCACCTGCTGGGCGCGTCCGGTGCCCTCGGCGCCATGGCCTCCCTCCTCGCACTGCGCGACGGCAGCGTCCCGCCGACCCGCAACCTCACCGAGCAGGACCCCGACGTCGCACTCGACGTGACCGCCGGTTCGGCCCGCGCGGGTCATTGGCAGAGCGCGCTCTCGAACTCCTTCGGCTTCGGCGGCCACAACGTCTCGTTGGTCTTCGGACGCGCCTGAGCGAAAGGCCCGCCGCGTCGCAGACCACGCCACCACCTCCGCGCCACCGCACGACCCCGCCTCCGCACCACCACACGACCCCACCCGCCCCCCTGGGCCCGCGCGCCCAGGGGGGCGACCCCTCGGCCGACCCCTCGCGTCAGAGCCATTTCGCACAGCCTCATGCAACTGAGAGCTGCTTCACGACACTTCACGAAAGGCTGAGATGACAGCGCACTCGCCAGGGGCGGCATCGTGTCCCCTGAGCCTCGGACATGACTTCTACCGGGACCCGCAGCCCGTCTACCGGAACATCAAGCAGGCCGGAAACAAGCCCACCGAGATCGTGCTCGAGACGGGCATGGCCTACATTCCGCCGAACCTGAAGGCCTGGCTCATCACCTCGTACGCGGACGTCGAGTTCGTCCTGCGCGACCCGAGGTTCCGCAAGAGCATCAACGAGGCCATGCCGCTCTTCGCCGCGAACGCCCCGGGCGGCGGCAACGCGCAGGCACGCTCGTCCCTGCTCTACGACAACATGGCCAACAACGACCCCCCGAAGCACACCGCGCTCCGCAAGCCGGTCAACGGCGCCTTCACCTCCCGGGCCATCGCGGCCAAACGCGCCGGGATCCGCGCGCTCGCCGAGGAGACCCTGGACGCCGTGGCGGGCCAGGACACCTTCGACCTCGTCCAGGACTTCGCGTTCCCGTTCTCCATCGCGGTGATCTGCAGCACCCTCGGGGTGCCAGAAGAGGACAGGGGCACCTTCAACTCCTGGGTGCAGACCATCACGAGCGACGCCGCACCGGAGGTCCTGCGGCGCGACGCCGGGCTGATGGTGGCCTACTTGAGCGACCTCATCGCACGCAAGCGCGCCGCCGATGACGACGACGTGCTGTCCCTGCTCGCGCGCTCCCTCGACGGCCCCGAGGCCGTGGCGCAGGCGTACGCGCTGCTCGCGGCGGGGTACGAGACGACGGCGAACCTCATCGTGACGGGCTTCCTCACCCTGGAGGCCAACCCGCTCCAGCGCGAGAAACTCTGGGCGGACCGCTCCCTCGTACCGGGCGCCGTCGAGGAGATGCTGCGCCACCAGTCGCCCTTCAACCTCTCGCTGTACCGGTACGTCACCGAGACGGCGGAGGTCAACGGGGTGGAGATACCCGCCGGTTCGATCGTGTTCCTCGCGTTCGCCGCGGCCAACCGCGACGACGAGCGCTTCGAGCGCCCCGACGACTTCAACGTCACGGAGCCGCGCCGCGAGCACCTGGCCTTCGGCGGCGGCATCCACAACTGCATCGGCAAACACCTCGCCCGGCTGGAGGCCGAGGAAGCCTTCGGCGTCCTCATCGAACGCTGCCCGGACCTGGCGTCGCTGACACCCCCCGAGGAGAGGGAGTGGAAGGCCAGCCCGACGTTCCGGGGTCTCAAGAGCCTCTCGGTGGGGCCCGGCCCCGGCTCGCGGCGCACGGAAACCGGGGGCGCGTGATGGCAGCGACCGACACCCTGCGAGACGGCGCGCCTGCGCCCGTGGCCGTCATCGGCATGTCGTGCCGATTCCCCGGCGCCGCCGGCCCCGCAGAGTTCTGGGCGAACCTCAAGTCTGGTACGTCCAGCGTGGGTCCGGCCCCGGCGGACCGGTGGACCGACCGCCCGGCCGAGCCCCGCGACACGCACGTCACCGCCGGTGGCTTCATCGACGGCGTAATGGACTTCGACGCCGACTTCTTCGGCATCACGCGGCGCGAGGCCCGGCACATGGACCCGCAGGCGCGGATTCTCCTCGAACTCGCCCGGGAGGCCGTCGAGGACGCTTCCCTGAACGCCGCCGACCTGAGCGGCTCGCGCTGGGGAGTTTTCGTCGGAGCCGCCGCCGACGACTTCCGGATGAGCTACTTCGCCGCCGGAAACCTGGACCGCTTCGGCCACATGGGCACCAGCCGGGCCCTGCTGGCCAACCGCGTCTCGCACGTCCTCGGTCTGCGCGGACCGAGCGAAGTGATCGACACCGGCCAGTCCTCGTCCCTGGCTGCGCTGCACCGCGCCCTGTCCGCGATACGGCTCGGTGAGTGCGAGGCCACGCTCGTCGGCGGGATCCATCTCAACCTCCTCCAACAGGTGACCGACCAGATCCAGTTGTGGGGCGGCCTCTCGCCGGACGGCCGGTGCCACACCTTCGACGAGGCGGCCAACGGCTATGTACGCGGCGAGGGCGGCGGCTGCGTCGTACTGAAGCCCCTGGACGCGGCGGTCCGCGACGGCGACCCGGTCTACTGCGTCATCCGCGGCAGCGCCACCAACAACGACGGCGGCCGCTCCGGCCCCGGCATCCCCTCGCAGGAAGCCCACGAAGACGTGATCGCGGCGGCGCACGCGGCCGCGGGCGTGAGCGCCGCCGACGTCGCGTACGTCGAGCTGCACGGAACCGGCACACCCGTCGGCGACCCCGTCGAGGCGCGGGCGCTCGGCGCGGCGCTGGGCAGCCGGCGCCCGACGGGCGACCCCGTGCGCGTCGGTTCGGTGAAGACGAACATCGGGCACCTGGAGTCGGCCGCCGGTATCGCCGGATTCATCAAGGCCTGCCTGGCCCTGCACCACGGGCACCTGCCGCCGAGCCTCAACTTCGTGAAGAGCCCGGCCGGGATCCCCCTGGAGGAGCTGAACCTCCTGGTCGTCACGGAGGGCGAGGAGCGCTCCTTCACGCAGGCGGACGCCGTGGGAGTCAGCTCACTCGGCATGGGCGGCACCAACGTTCATGTGGTTCTGGCCGGTTCACCCGCCGCAGCGGGGGACGGACAGGCACCAGACGGCGCGCCCGAGGACGCCGTCTGGTGCCTGTCCGGGCGGTCGAGGGAGGCGGTCCAGAGCCTGGCCCGCGCCCTCCTCGACCACCCCTTCCCCGCGGAGGGGTACTCCGTTGCCGACGTGGCGTGGACCCTGGCCCACCGCACGCAGGGCGAGCACCGGGCCGCCGTGCTCGGCGGCGACTGGGCGGACATCCGCCTCGGCCTGGAGAAGGCCGCGGCCGGGCAGGGGCTGGCCGTTCCCGAGAGCTGGCTGAAGGAGACGGGGCCCGGCCGCGAGTCACTGGTGGCACTCGCCGCGGAGTACGCGTACACGGGCGGAATCACCAAGATCCAGCAGGCGTCGGGCTTCGGGGCACGCCGGGTCCCCGGCCTGCCCACGACGCTGTTCGCGCGCGAGACCTTCGCGTGGGACACGTCCCCGGCCACCCGGGCTTCCGGTACGGCGCCGGCCACCCAAGCCTCCGGTACGGCGCCGGCCGCCGGGCCCGGCAAGCCCGCGGCACCCGCGGCGCCCCTCGCCCCCTCCGGCTTCGCGGAGAGGTGGACCGCCGCCGCCCCCACCGAGCGGCTCTGGCTGACCCGCACCTTCCTGGAGAACGAAGTCCTCTCGCTCCTCGGCGGATCGACCACCCGGCCGGACCCGGACCGGACATTCCAGGACACGGGCATCGACTCGATGACGCTGCTCGAACTCCTCGACCAGATCACCGCCGCCACCGCGGTCGAGCTCCCGGACACGGCGCTCTTCGACCACCCGACGATCAACGAATTGGCGACACACGTGAACACCCTGATGGAAAAGACGGAGACGCGGCGTGGCTGAGCAGCACAAGAACAGCGGAGCCGACGGACACGACGGAGCCGGCAGACGCGACGACATCGCCGTCATCGGCATGGCCTGCCGCTACCCCGGCGGCGTGGACAGCCCCGACCGGCTCTGGGAGCTGGTGTCCGAAGGCCGGGACGGCGTCGGGGAGTTCCCCGACAACCGCGACTGGCACACCGAGGAGCTGTACGACCCGAGCTTCGTCCGCCAGGGCGGCTTCCTGCACGACGCGGACACCTTCGACGCGGCGTTCTTCGGCATCAGGCCCGCCGAAGCGATCGCGATGGACCCGCAGCAGCGGATCCTCCTCCAAGTGGCCTGGGAGTCGATCGAGCGGGCCGGGATCGTCCCGTCGAGCCTGAAGGGCTCGTCCACCGGCGTCTTCGTCGGTGTGATGCCCAACGAGTACGGGCAGCCGCTGTGGAAGTGGCAGGACGAGACCGCGGGCTTCATGGGCACGGGCACCTCGCCGAGCGTCGCGTCCGGGCGCATCTCGTATCTGCTCGGTCTCGAAGGCCCGGCCATCACCATCGACACGGCCTGCTCCTCCTCGGGCGTGGCGATCCACCAGGCGGTCCGCTCGCTGCGCAACGGCGAGACCGACCTCGCCCTGGCCGGCGGCTGCACCGTGCTCGCGGGCCCCGGCATGTTCGTCGACTACGCGCGCAAGGGCGCGCTGTCGCCGGACGGGCGCTGCCGGACGTTCGCGGACACCGCCAACGGCACGGTGTGGGCCGAGGGCGCGGGCGTCCTGGTCCTGGAGCCGCTGTCGAAGGCGAAGCGCCTGGGGCGCCGCATCCTCGGCGTGATCAAGGGAACCGCCGTCAACCAGGACGGCGCGAGCAACGGCCTTACGGCGCCCAGCGGCCGCGCCCAGGTCAAGGTGATCAACCAGGCCCTGACGGACGCGCGGCTGCGTCCCGGCGACATCCAGCTCGTCGAGGCGCACGGCACCGCCACCAAGCTCGGCGACCCCATCGAGGCCAACGCCATCCAGGCGACGTACGGCCAGGGCGAGCGCGAAGAGCCGGTCTGGATCGGCTCGTTCAAGTCGAGCGTCGGCCACTCCATGGCCGCTGCGGGCGTCGGCGGCGTCATCAAGTGCCTGACGGCGATGAAGGCCGCCACCATGCCCAAGACGCTGCACGTCGAGGGCGAGCTCAACTCCCATGTGGACTGGTCGACCTCCGTGGACGTGCTCCGCGAGGCCCGCGCCTGGCCCACCACCCGGGACGGGGTGCGGCGCTGCGCCGTGTCCTCGTTCGGCGTGAGCGGCACCAACTCCCACGTCATCCTGGAGAGCTGGGACCCCGAGCCGCAGGAGCAGCAGGAGCAGCAGCCGGAAGGTGTACGGGCTTCGCAGCCCAAGGCCGCCGCATCCTCCGGGGCGGACCTCCTGAAGCTCTCCGCCAAGACCCCGTCCGCCCTGCGCGCCTACGCCGCGGCCGTCGCCGGGAAGCTGGCGTCCGGCGCCGACCCCTTGCCGGGCGTCGCACACGCCCTCGCCACCGCGCGCGAGGACTTCGACCACCGGGCCGTGGTGGTCGGCAGCGACCGCGACCACCTCCTCGGCGGACTCAGGGCACTCGCCGCGCAGGAGGAGGACCCGGCCGTCGTCCAGGGCGAGGCACGGCGCGTCCGGCGCCCGGTGTTCGTCTTCCCCGGGCAGGGCTCGCAGTGGCCGGGGATGGCCGCGCGGCTCCTCGACGAGTCCGAGGTCTTCCGGGTCCGCGTGCGGGAGTGCGTCACGGCGTTCGAGCCGCACCTGGACTTCGACCTCATGGCGGTCCTGTCCGGCGCCGACCAGGAGACGGACCTGGAGCGCACCGACGTCGTCCAGCCGCTGATCTTCACCATGATGCTGGGGCTCGCGGAGCTGTGGCGGTCGGCCGGTGTGGAGCCCGCCGCGGTGGTCGGCCACTCGCAGGGCGAAGTCGCGGCCGCCACCCTGGCCGGGACCCTGAGCCTGTCGGACGCGGCCCGCGTCGTGGCCTGCCGCAGCCGGATTCTGGAGGAGTCGGGGCGCGGCGGCATGGCGGCCGTGGCCGTCTCCCCGGACAAGGCCCTGGCACTCGCCGCCGAAGCCGGGGCCGACCTGGTGGTCGCGGCCACCAACGGTCCGGAGTTCGTCATCCTGTCCGGCGACGACGAGCCGGGCATCCAGCGCCTGCTCGACCTCTGCGAGGACCGGGGCGTATACGCGCGCCGGGTGCCCGCCAAGTGCGCCTCGCACTCCCCCGTCATGGCCGAGCTCCAGGACCAGATCATGGCCGGTCTCGACGGGATCGCGCCCTCGGCCGGTTCGATACCGGTGTTCTCCACGGTCGAGGCCCGTCAGTTCCGCGGCGAGGACATGACCGCCGAGTACTGGTACCGGAACCTGCGCGGCCAGGTCCGCTTCGCGGAGACCATCGCGGAGCTGACGTCGCACGGCTACGACGCCTTCGTCGAGATCAGCCCGCACCCCGTACTGCTCGGCTCGCTGGAGTCGATCCTGCGCGAGGCCGACAAGGACGCCCCGGTCTGCGCCACCCTCAAGCGCGACCAGGGAACCTACGAGAGGTTCATGACGGCCGCCGCCGAGGCGTACGTCCAGGGCCACTCCGTCGACTGGAACGTGCTGCGCGCCGCCCACGATCCGGCCCGTACGGCCCCGGCCGACCTGCCCACGTACCCCTTCGAGGGCGTCAGGTTCTGGCTCCCGTCACAGACGGACGGCATGCGCGCCAGCCGTGCACCCGGGGGCGACCGCTCCGCCCGGGGCGGCGGGCGGCCCGTGGCTTCGCTCGCCGACGGCGGGCACCCGTGGATCTCCTCCGTCATCGAGTCCGCCGACGGCACGGTCCTGATGAGCGGCCGCCTCTCGCTGCGCAGCCACCCCTGGCTCATGGACCACCGGGTCCGGGACACGGCGCTGCTTCCTGGCACCGCCTTCGCGGAGCTGCTGCTGTCCGCGGGCCGGGAGCTCGGCTGCGGCGGCCTCGACGAACTGCTGCTGCGCGACCCGCTGTTGCTGCCCATGGACGGCTCCGCCGTCGACGTCCAGGTGTCCGTCGAGCCCGCGCCCGCCTCGGACAGCGGTGCCGCCCGGGCAGCGGCGATCTTCTCCCGCCCGGTGGGCGGGGACTCCTGGCTGCGCAACGCGGACGGGCTCCTGGCCGGCCCGCACACCGCCGCGGCCCCGCTCAGGACCGATGTCTCCGTGGTGCCCGGCGCCGCGGAGCTCTCCGCCGACGGCCTGTACGAGGACCTGCTGGGTCTCGGATACGGGTACGGCGAGGCGTTCCGGGGTGTGCGCTCCGGTGAGTACGACGGCGACTGGGTCCGCTCCCGCGTCGTGCTGCCCGAGGGGGCGCGCGTCAACCACCGCGGCTTCGCGATCCACCCGGCTCTGGTCGACGCCGCGCTGCACGCCGCGGTGCGCTGCGGCCTGCTCGGCGAGGCGGCCGCGGGGAACATCTCGGTGCCGTTCGTCTTCAGCGGCGTACGGATCGGCGGGGACGCCGAGGACACGGCGGCGACCGCCGCCGACGAGTGCTACGCCGTCGCCCGCCGGGTCGCCCCGGACGCGATCACCCTCACTCTGGCCGACGACGACGGCCGGGTGCTGCTGTCCGTCGACCGCATGGTGGTCCGCGGCCTGGCCCTGCCCGGGTCCGCGCCGGATCTCGACGCGGCCGCGCTGTACGCGATGGCGTGGGACGACGTCACCGGCACGGACGGCACGGACAGTACGGACGAGGCCCACCGCGCGGACGGCGCGGAGCACCGACTGTGTGTGGTCGCCGGTGACGGTGCCCTGGCGGCCGCCCTGCGCGAGACCGCACGCGGCGGGATCGCCGTCGCCACGCTCGACGAGGCGATGATGGTGGTGAAGGGCCTGCCCGGCAGCTGGCAGGTCGTGCTCGCCGCCCCGGCCCTGACAGGCGAGGTCGACGAGCAGGTCCACTCCTGCGCCTCCTGGGCCCTGGAGACGGTCCAGCGCTGGCTGCGCGCGGCGGACCTGGAGGGCCGCGTACTGCTGACCTGCGTGACGCGGGACGCGGTCGCGGTCCCCGGCGACGACGCGTTCGACCTCGGTTCCAGCGCGCTGTGGGGCATGGTCCGCTCCGCCCAGACCGAGCACCCCGGCCAGTTCAGGATCATCGACGTCAGCAGCGCCGACCTCTCGGGACACGCGCTGCTCGAAGCCGCTTTGAAGCGTACGGACGCACAGCTCGCCGTCCGGTCCGGGCGGATACTGCGCCCGCAGCTGGCCCCGCACCCGGCGACCGGGTCCGACCTGCCCGACCTCGGTGACGGCACGGTGGTGATCACGGGCGGCACCGGAACCATCGGCCGCGAACTGGCGCGCCACCTGGTGACCCGGTGGGGCGCGCGCTCCCTGGCGCTGCTGAGCCGCAGCGGCAGCGAGGCGTCCGGCATCGACACGTTCCGCGGGGAGCTGACGGCCCTCGGCGCCGAGGTGCAGGTCATCCGCACCGACGTTTCGGACGCACAGGACATCAGCTCCGTCCTCGGCCGGGTGCGCTCCGAGCGCCCGATCGTGGGCGTGGTGCACGCCGCCGGCGTGCTCGACGACTCGATCGTCTCGAACATGACGCCCGACCAGCTCCACAAGGTGCTGCGGAGCAAGGTCGACTCGGCCTTGAACCTGGACGCCGCGACGGCCGGCGACGAGCTGCGCTTCTTCACGCTGTTCTCCTCCCTCTACGGGGTGCTCGGCGGACCCGGCCAGGCCAACTACGCGGGCGCCAACACCTTCTTGGACCAGTTCGCCCACTGGCGGCGCTCCCGGGGGCGCCCCGCCAACTCGGTCGCCTGGGGCCTGTGGGCCCAGGCGACGGGCATGACCGGCCACCTCAGCGAGGGCGACCTGCTGCGCCTGCGACGCAACGGAGTGGCCCCGTTCGAGGTCGCCGAGGGGCTCGCACTCTTCGACGACGCGCTCGGCAGCACCCCGGCGGCGCTGGTCGGCGGGCGCCTGGCGGTGCCGGAGTCGTCGGCGCCCGAAGGCTCGTACGACGGTCCGTTCCTGCTCGGCGGATTGGCCGCCATGCGGGGTACGGGTACGGCCGCGCCGCTCCCCCCGGTGCGCCGCCCGGGCAAGCCGGCCGGGCCAAAGGCCGCGACCGGCCCGGACACGGTCCGCTCCAGGGCCGCCGCGGAGCCCCGGAGCACCGCTTCCGCCCCCGCTCCGGCGACAGGGGACGACACCAAGGAGGCCGTTGACGTCCTCGCCCTCCTGCAGTCGGCGGACGCCTCGCACGACCAGCGGGTCGTCGGGGTGCTGACCCTGGTGAAGGAGTGCGTGGGCGGGCTCCTGGGCCTCGCGCCCGGCAAGGTCGACGCCCAGCGGTCCTTCTACGAGATGGGTTTCGACTCGCTCACGTCGATGGAGCTGCGGGTGCGGCTCGGCCGCAAGCTCGGCACGCGCCTGGGCGCCACGGTGGTCTTCGACTTCCCGACGCCCGAGTCACTGGCACAGCACGTCGTGGAGCAGTTCGCACCGGCCGCCGAGGAGCCGGAGCACGTACCGGCAGCCGCCGACGCTCCGGCCACGACTGCCTCCGCGCCGACGCCTGCTGCACAGTCAGCCCCCACCACCGACACCGGCCCCAGCACTCGACCAACCCCTCTGCCGACCCCTCTGTCGACCCCGCGCGGCGGCCCCGGCTCCGCGCCCCAATGGGACGCCGTCGCCTCTGAGCCCTTCCCGCTGACCAAGCTGCAGGAGGCCTATCTCGCGGGCCGCAAGGGCGACTTCGAGCTCGGCAACGTTTCGACGTATCTCTACGTCGAGGTGGACCTGGTCCGCTTCGACGTACGCGCCGCCGAGCGCGCCCTGCGCCGGCTCGTCGAGCGGCACGAGATGCTGCGCGCCGTGTTCGACCCGGCGGGCGGCCAGCGGATCCTCTCCCGGGTCCCGGAGTACACCGTCCCGGTGGAGGACCTGCGGCACCTCACCGCCGACGAGCGGGAGCAGCGGCTCGCCGCCCTGCGCGAGGAGCTCAAGGCACATACCTTCGACACCGCGTCCTGGCCGCTCTTCATCGTGCGGACCACCCGGATCGACGACGCCGTCACCCGGCTCCACATGGGCATCGACGTGCTGATATCCGACGGCGGGAGCAGCGCCCTGCTCTTCCAGGAGTGGGCCGACCTCTACCACGACCCGGCCCGCGCCCTCGAACGGCCCGGCGGCTCCTTCAGGGACCACGTCCTGAAGGTGCGCGCGTTCGGCGAGTCCGAGGAGATCGAGCCGAGCAAGGAGTACTGGCGCTCCCGGGCGGCCTCGCTGCCGGCCGCGCCCGAACTGCCGCTCGCAGTAAGGCTCGGCGAGGTGGCGAGGCCGGTCTTCGCCAACCGCTTCCTGCGCATCGAGACCCCTCAGTGGGAGCAGTTCAGGCGCAATGCGGCGGCGGCCGGGGTGACCGCGTCGGGCGCGATCCTCACGGCTTACTGCCAGGTCCTTGCCCGCTGGTCGAAGTCCCCCGACTTCACGGTCAATGTGCTGGTCTCCCACCGATCGGGCCTCACCGACGAGGACATGTCGAAGACGGTGGGCAACTTCTCCTCCACGAGCCTGCTGGAGGTGCACGTGGACGAGAAGGCCGCGTTCAAGGACGTCGCCGCGGGAATCCAGCGGCAGCTCATCCTCGACATGGAGCACACCGCGTACACGGGCCTCGACGTGCTCCGCGACCTCGGCCGTCTGGACGCGGGCGCGGGACGGGCCCGCATGCCCGTCGTCTTCAACAGCACGATCGGCGGCGCCCCGGCCACGGGCGAGGCGGCAGCCGGCCCGGTCGGCGCCCTGTGCCGCATGGGCGAGAGCGGCACACCGGTCTGGAGCGGTGTGCGCACCCCCCAAGTGATCCTGGATCACACGGCGTTCGAGGAGAACGGCGGTCTGATCCTGAACTGGGACGTGGTGGAGGAAGTCTTCCCGGCGGGTGTCGTGGACGACATGTTTTCGGCGTACGAAAGGCTGATTCGTGAACTCTGTTGCTAATTCCGCCTGGTTGGCCCCGGCCTGGTCCGGCTCCCTGGAATTCACCGCCGAATCCACGGAGGAATTCGACGGCACGTTCGGCGAGGACTTCCTCCTGCACCGGAGGTTCGTGGAGCAGGCGGCGCGCACCCCGCGCTCCGTCGCCGTCGTGAGCCCGGTCCGCACGCTCAGCTACGCGGAACTCGACGCCGAGTCGGCCCACGCCGCGTGCCTGCTCGCGGACGCGGGTGCGGGCCACGGCGACCTGGTCGGCGTGGTCATGGAGAAGGGCTGGGAGCAGGTCGTCGCCTGCCTCGGCGTGCTGCGCTCCGGGGCGGCGTACGTCCCGGTCGACCCGTCCTGGCCGGCCAAGCGCCTGTCCTCCGTGCTCGCGTCGGCGGGCGTCACCACGGTGCTGACGCAGCCCTGGCTGCGCGAGACGGTCGAGTGGCCGACCGCGGTGACGGTCCTCGACGTCGACGGCTCGACCGGCGGCACCCCGCACACCTCGACGCCCCCGCAGGTGCGGGTCTCGCCGCACGACCTCGCCTACGTCATCTACACCTCCGGATCCACCGGCGTCCCCAAGGGCGTGATGATCGAGCACGGCCCGGCGGTCAACACCGTCCTCAATGTGAACGACGAACTGTCGCTCACCCCCGAGGACCGGGTACTCGCACTCTCCGCGCTGCATTTCGACCTGTCCGTGTACGACATCTTCGGCCCGCTCTCGGTCGGTGCGGGGGTGGTTCTGCCCTCGCCCGCCGACAACCGGGAACCCGCCGAGTGGCTGCGCCTCATGGCCGACCACGACGTCACGGTCTGGAACAGCGTCCCGGCCCTGATGTCCATGCTCTGCGCCCATCTGGCATCTGACGCGGAGGCATCCGGACTGCCGCCCCTGCGCTCCGTCCTGATGAGCGGCGACTGGATCCCGGTGGCACTGCCGGACGACATCTGGCAGCACTTCCCGGACGCGGCCCTGTGGAGCCTCGGCGGCGCCACCGAGGCATCGATCTGGTCCATCTGGCACCGCATCACACCGTCGGACGCCGCGCTGACCTCCATCCCGTACGGGACGGACATGCGCGACCAGCGGGTCTTCGTGGCGGACGGCCTGCTGCGGCCCCGGCCGTGCTGGGTGCCCGGCGAGATCTGCATCACGGGCGCCGGTGTCGCGCGCGGCTACCTCGGCGACGAGGAGCGCACCGCGAAGAGTTTCGTGACCGGCCCCCGCGGCGAACGCGTCTACCGCACGGGCGACCTGGGGCGGCTCCTGCCGAGCGGCGAGATCGAGTTCCTCGGACGCGAAGACAGCCAGGTCAAGATCGGCGGCCATCGCATCGAACTGGGCGACGTCGAGGCCGCGCTGCTCGGCTGCCCCGGTGTGGCGGGCGCCGTGGTCGCCGCCGAGGGCGACCGCGGCCGGTCCCGCCTGGTCGCGCACGTCCTGCCCGCACCCGGCGCGCACCTCACTGAGCCGGACGTCAAGCGGCTCGCCGGGGAGACCCTGCCCCGCTACATGGTGCCCGCGGTCATTTCCGTACGGGATTCCTTCCCGCTCACCAGCAACGGAAAGGTGGACCGCGCGGCCCTGGCCGCCGCCCGGCGCACGGAGTCCGCGGCGACCGGGAACGAGCAGCCGGGGGACGCGGAAGAGGAACTCCTCCTGCCCCTCTGGAGCACGTTCTTCGACGTGCCGGCCCTCTCGGTCACGGACAACTTCTTCGAGCTGGGCGGCGATTCACTGCAGGCCGTCCGCCTCGTCTCCGTCCTGCGCACCGAGACCGGGGTGGAGATACCCGTGGCCGCCCTGTTCGGCGCCCCGACCATACGCGCCCTCGCACAGGAACTCAGGGACCGCCGGGAGACCGAGGGCAAGACAGCCGCACGCACCCCTCTGGTCCCCGTCCGCACGACGGGCACGGCCGTCCCGCTCGTCTTCGCCCACCCCATCGGCGGCGACGTGCTGTGCTATGCCGAACTCGCCCGGCTCCTCGGCGACGACCAGCCCTTCTACGCGCTCCAGTCACCGGGCGGACCGGGCGACGCGCCCACGCTCCAGGGTCTCGCCGCCGACTACGCCAAGGCAATCGTGCGCGAGGTACCCGGAGAACGCTTCCGGCTCGGCGGCTGGTCCATGGGCGGCCTGCTCGCCATCGAGACGGCCCGCGAACTCACGGCACTCGGCTGCACCGTTGACCTCGTGACCGCGATCGACGTCATCGAGACCCCGGAGGGTCTGCGGAAGCCGATCGACGATGCGCAGCTGCTCGACTGGCTGGGGCGTGACCTGGCGGGCCTGACGGGCAAGCCCTGGCAGAGCGAGGACGACACCGCGGGCCGTCGTTCGCCCATCAGCTCCTCGGTGGAACTGTTCGAGACGCTGCGCTCGCGCGACATCCTGCCCGCCGACATCGGGCGGCTCGATTTCGAGGACATCGTCACCCGGTTCACGAGCAACGCGCGAGCCCTCTACGGCTACCGCCCCGCCCCGTATGACGGCCCCGTCCACTTCCTGCGGGCCGAGTCCGGAGCCACCCCCGAGACCGCCGACAGCTGGCAGGCGGTCTGCCGGGGAACCTTCGAGCACCTCACCGTCCCGGGTGACCACTACACCGTGCTCAAGTCCCCCGGGGTAGGGGCCGTGGCGGCAAGCCTGCACCGCATCCTGGAGGGGACCGCCACGCCCGTCTAGCGAGCCGGCACCCCGCCGGAGCGGAAGACGCGGGTTCGAATCCCGTTGGGGGCATGCAACACCTTGTGCGAGACTAGTGCTCGTACAAGCTTGGTCCTGTGGAGCAGTTTGGAGTGCTCGCCACCCTGTCAAGGTGGAGGCCGCGGGTTCAAATCCCGTCAGGACCGCTTGCAGATCACTCAGGTGAACTGCGTGGCTGGGTAGCTCAGTTGGTACGAGCGATCGCCTGAAAAGCGATAGGTCGCCGGTTCGATCCCGGCCCCAGCCACCATTTCGAAGGCCCCGTCCGGCGGACGGGGCCTTCGCCGTTTCCCGGGGCCGCCCGCTACCCCGTCGGCGCAGCCGCATGGGCCGCGGGCTTCTCCCGGCCGCCCGGATGCCGGTGGCGCCACACCCAGAACACCGTGGAGGCGAGGACCGCCCATCCCGCGAGCACCAGGAACGGGAACACGTGCTGGCTCTCGCCGAAGTACACCGCCGTGTGCTGCGCGTTCACCGAAGCCCCGGGCGGCAGCCACTGCCCGATGTGGCCGAGCACGGACGGAAGCAGCGGCCACGACACGGCGCCGCCCGACGACGGGTTGCCGAGCAGCACCATCAGGCCCCAGGTCGGAATCATCGCCCAGCGCCCGAACAGCGTGTTGAACATCGTGAAGACCATCCCCGACGTGAACATCGTCAGCGCCAGGATCAGCCAGGACTCGACGAACGGCAGGTCCACCGCCCCCAGCCACCAGTCCACCACCGCCGCGATCACGAACCCGCCGAGCAGCGCGTAGAGGATGGTGAAGCCGATCCGCTCCGCCGGGTTGAGGCCCCGCGCGTGGACGCTCAGCTGGATCGCGCCGACGAAGCCGATGATCACCGCGGCCAGCGAGATGTAGAAGATCGCGAGCCCCCGCGGGTCGCCTTCCTGGAGCGGCTTGATGTCCTTCACCGTCACCGGCACGCCCACTTTCTCCCCGACCTTGGGCGCGGTCTCCTCCAGGACCTGGGCCACGGACGCCCCGGAGGCGCCCGAGACGTCGAGGGTCACCTTGCTGCCCGCATCCCCGCCGCCCGGGGACACCGCGAGGATCGCGAAGACCTTCTGCTCCTCCATGGCGTCCCGTGCCGCGGCCACGCTGTCGTACTCGTGGACTTCGAGGGAGGCGTTCAGCGCCTTCTCCATGCCGTCGAGGAACGCCTTCCCCCGCGTGGCGTCCTGCGCCCCGACCACCGCCGTGGGGATGCGGTGCGGGGTCGGGTTCGCCATGGAGTACGTGTACGAGCCCGCGAAGAGTCCCGCCGCCGCGGCCAGGATGAACACCAGCACGATCGCGGGCAGGAACGGCGACTGCTTGAACGCCTCCCACCGCTCGCCCCGGGTGGGAGGCCTCCCGTGGGCGCCGTGCTGGTGCTGCTCGTCATGCTCGGGGCGGCCCGGCGCCTGCTCAGGGTGAGACATATAAGCACGCTAAACCACCCAAAGCGGACTCACCCCCGCTCGGCCTCCACGGAGCGACGTCCGCGCCGACGCCACTCCCGCACCCCGAACCCCACGCCCACCAGCGCCACCACGGCGACCAGGAGCACCGAGTCCGGCACCGCCCACGCCCCCGGCCCACCGCTCCACGGCGAACGAGTCGTCCACGTCGAGCAGCCCCGGCAGCGCGGTCGTCCCGTCGTACGCGAGGAAGAGGGCGCCCAGGGCCACGAAGAAGAGACCCGACAAGAGCGAGGTCGTATGCAGCTCGAAGCGGCCGATCCGGAAGGCGCGGCCCCGCAGCCAGCGCCGCCGCCCCAGGTCGAAGCGCTCCCAGAGCAGCGCGAGCACGAACAGCGGCACCGCCATCCCCAGCGCGTAGACGGCGAGCAGCAGCCCTCCGTAGACGGGGCTGCCGCTGACCGCCGCCACGGTGAGGACGCTCCCGAGGATCGGCCCCGCGCAGAATCCGGCGAGCCCGTACACCGCACCCAGCGCGTACACGGACACCGCCGTCGTCGGCCGGATGCGTCCCGAGAGCTCGGCCATCTTCCGCGAGGCGAACCCCATGCCCACGACCTGGAGCACGCCGAGCGCGATGATCAGCCAGCCGGCGACGAGCACCAGCTGGTCGCGGTGTCCGAAGAAGAACCGCCCGGCGACCGAGCCCGCAGCGCCGAGCGGCACGAGGGTCGTGGCGAGACCCGCGTAGAAGATTCCGGTGCGCGCGAGCAGCCGGGACGTCGAGTCGATCGAGTACGCGAAGAAGGCGGGCAGGAGCAGTGCGCTGCACGGGCTCACCAGGGCGAGGAGACCTCCGAGGAACGCCGCGAAGTAGCCGACGTCGGCGGTCACTTCCCGGCCCCCGCCGACTTCTCCGACTTCTCCGTCTTCGCGGCCTTCGCGGCCTTCGCGGCCTTCGCGGCCTGCTCGATCGCCTGGTCGAAGACCTGGTCCGGCTGCGCCCCGGAGATGGGCCGCCCGTTGACCAGGAAGGACGGGGTCGACGTGGCCCCGAGGCCGTACGCCTCCTCCTGGTCCTTCTTCACCGCGGCCTTGGCCCCGGCGCTGCCCGCGTCGTCCGAGAAACGGCCGATGTCCTTGACCCCGGCCTGCTTGGCGAGCTCCTTCAGGCGGTCGCTCCCGAAGCCCTTCTCCTTGGACCCTTCGGCGTACGCGGCCTCGTGGAACTGCCAGAAGCGGCCCTGCTGCCCGGCGGCCCATGCCCCGCGCGCGGCGGACTCGGAGTCGGCGCCGAAGATCGGGAAGTTGCGCCACTCGATGCGCAGGGTGCCGTCCTCGACGTACTTCTTCACCAGGTCGGGCTCGGTGTCGCGGGCGAACTTGCCGCAGTAGCCGCACTTGAAGTCGGCGTACTCGATGAGCACGACGGGAGCGTCCTTGCGTCCCTGCGCGAGCGCGTCCTTGCCGTCGCGCCGGGCGAGCTTGGCCAGCTCCGGGTAGACCCCGGCCTGCGGGTCGGCGGATACATCGGCAGGGGAGTCGGCGGATTCCTCCTTCGCGGTGACCGAGGAGGGCTCGTCGGGCTTGGTGGCGCTGTAGGAGGCGGCGCCGAGCAGCAGGGCGGCGGCGGCCACTCCCGCTCCGATGGCGATGTTCTTCTTTTTGTTGTTGTCGCTCTTGGGCATCAGGGAGTTCTCTCTGTTCCTGTACGTAGTTGAAGGGGCCCCGGAACAGGGGCCTCTACACGCGCAGGATCGAGAGATCTACCGGAGAGGGCGGCGTGAGCGGCGGCGGCCCGCGCTCGGGTGACAGGGCAGGCACCGTCTGGCCGATGCCCCAGGCGCCGGAAGCGGCATGGGCCTGATGCAGGGCGGGCAGCAGCTCGTACGCGGAGCTGGAGCGCGGCGGGGCGGCGGGGACCTGGCCTGCGTCCTGCTGACCGCCCTTGCCGCAGCCGGGCACACCGGCGGACGCATCGGTCTGCACCGGCGTCTGCGCCGACACCGCGGGTTTCGCGGGCGCCGGTTCGGCGGCCGCCGCAGGCCCGCAGAACGCCCCGAGCACGACGAGCAGCACCCCAAGCAGGGGGCACCACGACAGACGCGCTCGGGACAACATGCCCGGAATCGTACGTCCCCGGGCACCCCGCCGGATAAATCGGTTCGCCACCGCCGAGCCGCGGGTGAGATCCTGGACGCCGATATGTCTACGCAGCCTGCCCTCACCCTCGACGCCCTCGCCCCCCGCCTGTCCGAGCTGTCGCTGCGCGACGAGCACCGGATCGGCCGCCGGCTAGAGGGTGCGCGCCGGATCCGCAAGCCCGAGGCCCGGGCCGCCGTCCTCGCCGAGATCGCGACGGACGTCGACAAGGCCGCGGCGCGGATGGCCGAGCGGGGCAGCAGGCTGCCCAAGATCACGTATCCCGAAGAGCTGCCGGTCAGCCAGAAGAAGGACGACATCGCCGAGGCGATCCGCGACCACCAGGTCGTGATCGTCGCGGGCGAGACGGGCTCCGGCAAGACGACGCAGATCCCCAAGATCTGTATGGAGCTCGGCCGCGGCCTGCGGGGCATGATCGGCCATACGCAGCCCCGCCGTATCGCGGCCCGCACGGTCGCCGAGCGCGTGGCCGACGAGCTGAACACGCCGCTCGGCGAGGCCGTCGGCTGGAAGGTCCGCTTCACCGACCAGGTGGGCGGCGACACGTACGTGAAGCTGATGACGGACGGCATCCTGCTGGCCGAGATCCAGACGGACCGCGAGCTGCGCGCGTACGACACGATCATCATCGACGAGGCCCACGAGCGGTCCCTCAACATCGACTTCCTGCTCGGGTATCTCGCCCAGCTGCTGCCCAAGCGCCCGGACCTGAAGGTCGTCATCACCTCGGCGACCATCGACCCCGAGCGGTTCTCCAGACACTTCGGGGACGCCCCGATCGTCGAGGTCAGCGGCCGTACGTATCCGGTCGAGGTGCGTTATCGCCCGCTCCTGGAGGAGGACTCCGAGGACAGCGACCGCGACCAGATCACCGCGATCACGGACGCCGTCGAGGAGCTCCAGGGCGAGGGCAAGGGCGACATCCTCGTCTTCCTCTCCGGAGAGCGCGAGATCCGGGACACGGCGGACGCGCTCAACAAGAAGAACTACAGATTCACCGAAGTCCTCCCCCTCTACGCCCGCCTGTCGCACGCCGAGCAGCACCGCGTGTTCCAGCAGCACACGGGACGGCGCATCGTCCTCGCGACGAACGTCGCCGAGACCTCCCTGACCGTCCCCGGCATCAAGTACGTGATCGACCCGGGCACGGCCCGCATCTCCCGCTACAGCCACCGTACGAAGGTGCAGCGGCTGCCCATCGAGGCGATCAGCCAGGCGAGCGCCAACCAGCGCAAGGGCCGCTGCGGCCGTACGTCGGACGGCATCTGCATCCGCCTCTACTCGGAGGACGACTTCGTCAGCCGCCCCGAGTTCACGGACGCGGAGATCCTGCGCACGAACCTCGCCTCGGTCATCCTCCAGATGACGGCGGCCGGTCTCGGCGACATCGAGAAGTTCCCCTTCATCGACCCGCCGGACCACCGCAACATCCGGGACGGCGTCCAGCTCCTCCAGGAACTGGGCGCGCTGGACCCGAAGCAGAAGGACCCGAAGAAGCGCCTCACCCAGCAGGGCCGCAAGCTGGCCCAGCTGCCGGTGGACCCGCGCCTGGCCCGCATGGTCCTGGAGGCCGACAAGAACGGCTGCGTGCGCGAGGTCATGGTGATCGCCGCCGCGCTCTCCATCCAGGACCCGCGCGAGCGCCCCGCCGAGAAGCAGACGCAGGCCGACCAGCAGCACGCCCGTTTCAAGGACGAGACGTCCGACTTCCTGGCCTTCCTCAACATGTGGCGGTACATCCGCGAGCAGCAGAAGGAGCGCGGCTCGTCCTCGTTCCGCCGGATGTGCAAGGCGGAGTACCTCAACTTCCTGCGCATCCGCGAGTGGCAGGACATCTACACGCAGCTGCGTACGGTCGCCAAGCAGATGGGGATACACCTCAACGAGGACGACGCCCCCGAGCAGCACGTCCACATCTCGCTCCTGTCCGGCCTGCTCTCCCACATCGGGATGAAGGACGTGAAGGAGTCCAAGGACAGCGACCCCAAGCAGCGCGGCGGCCGGGGCGAGTACCTGGGCGCGCGCAACGCCAAGTTCGCGGTCTTCCCGGGCTCCGCACTCTTCAAGAAGCCCCCGCGCTTCATCATGTCGGCCGAGCTCGTCGAGACCTCCCGCCTGTGGGCCCGGGTCAACGCGCGCATCGAGCCCGAGTGGGTCGAGCCGCTCGCCCAGCACCTCCTGAAGCGCACGTACAGCGAGCCGCACTGGGAGAAGGACCAAGCCGCGGTGATGGCGATCGAGAAGGTGACGCTGTACGGCATCCCGCTCGTCACCGACCGCAAGGTGAACTACGGCCGCATCGACCCCGAGGTCTCCCGCGACCTGTTCATCCGCAACGCCCTGGTCGAGGGCGACTGGCGCACGCACCACAAGTTCTTCGCCGCCAACCGCAAGCTCCTGACCGAGGTCGAGGAGCTGGAGCACCGGGCCCGGCGCCGCGACATCCTCGTCGACGACGAGACGCTCTTCGACTTCTACGACCAGCGGGTGCCCGAGGACGTCGTCTCCGGCGCGCACTTCGACTCCTGGTGGAAGAAGAAGCAGCGCGAGGAGCCCGAGCTGCTCGACTTCGAGCGCTCCATGCTCATCAACGAGCGCGCGGGTGACGTGTCGAAGGACGACTATCCCGATACGTGGCGCCAGGGGCCGCTCAAGTTCAAGGTGACGTACCAGTTCGAACCGGGCGCGGACGCGGACGGCGTCACGGTGCATGTGCCGCTCCAGGTCCTGAACCAGGTGACGGCGGACGGCTTCGACTGGCAGATCCCCGGCCTGCGCGAGGAGGTCGTGATCGAGCTGATCCGCTCCCTGCCCAAGCCGATCCGCCGGCATTACGTCCCGGCGCCCAACTACGCGAAGGCGTTCCTGGAGCGGGCCGTGCCCCTCCAGGAGCCGCTGCACGTGACGCTGGCCCGCGAACTCCAGCGGATGGTCGGAGTGCCGGTGTCTCCGGACGACTTCGACCTCTCCCGCGTGCCGGACCACCTGAAGATCACCTTCCGGATCACCGACGAGCGGCGCAAGAAGCTCTCCGAGGACAAGGACCTGGAGGCGCTCAAGCTCCAGCTCCGGCCGAAGGCCCGCAAGGCGCTCTCCCAGGCCGCTGCGGCGACGGCGGAGAGGACCGGCGGCTCGGCGGTCGAGCGCTCCGGGCTCACGGACTGGTCCATCGGCTCCCTCAGCCGCGTTTTCGAGACGCGGCGCGCGGGCCAGCCGGTGAAGGCGTTCCCGGCGCTCGTGGACGACGGTTCCGACGCGAACACCGTCTCCGTACGCCTCTTCGACACCGAGGCCGAGCAGCAGCAGGCGATGTGGAAGGGCACGCGCCGGCTCATCCTGCGCAACATCCCGGTCAATCCGGCCAAGTTCGCCTCGGACAAGCTGACCAACGCCCAGAAGATCGCCCTGTCCGCGAACCCGCACGGCTCCATCCAGGCGCTCTTCGCCGACTGCGCGATGGCGGCGGCGGACAAGCTGATCGGCGACTTCGGGGGGCCCGCCTGGGACGAGGAGTCGTACCGCAAGCTGTACGAGAAGGTGCGCGCCGAGATCGTCGACACCACCGTCCGCACGGTGAGCCAGGTCCAGCAAGTCCTCGCCGCCTGGCAGGCCTGCGAGCGGCGCCTGAAGTCGACGAAGAGCCCGACGCTGCTGGCCAACCTCACGGATGTCCGCACACAGTTGGACGCGCTCATCGGCCCCGGCTTCGTCACGGCCACGGGGATCCGGCGCCTCCCGGACCTGATGCGCTACATGACGGCCGCCGACCGCCGCCTCCAGCAGATGCCGACGAACGTCCAGCGGGACACCTCGCGCATGGAGAAGGTCCACGAGATGCAGGACGAGTACGCCTGGCTCCTGGAACAGCTCCCGCAGGGGCGGCCCGTCCCCAAGGAGGTCCTGGACATCCGCTGGATGCTGGAGGAGCTGCGGGTCAGCTATTTCGCGCACGCGCTGGGCACGGCGTACCCGGTCTCGGACAAGCGGATCGTGAAGGCGATCGACGCCGCCGCACCGTGATCGACCGGTCACCCCGGGTGAGTTCGACCGCCGGGCCTGCGCTGCTGTAGAGTCCTGTCTCGCAGCGCAACGCACCAACAAGCGCCGCAAAGCAAGGTCCTGTGGAGCAGTTTGGAGTGCTCGCCACCCTGTCAAGGTGGAGGCCGCGGGTTCAAATCCCGTCAGGACCGCAGTAGAAGAGGGGCCGCACCGATTAAGGTGCGGCCCTTCTTGCATCCCCGCCCCACCGAGACGGAGGCCGCGCCCGCGGCGCAGCCGCAATCAGACACAGCAAATCCCGTCAGGACCGCAGCAAGAGAAGGGCCGCACCGGCAAAGGTGCGGCCCTTCTTGCATCCCCGCCCCACCGAGACGGAGATCGCACCGGCGCACAGCGCCGCCCCCTCGCACCCCGCCCCCGCCTCCGCCCGCCGCCCGTGCCGGCAGCCCCTCGCCCTGCCCCGCACCTTGACTGCGTCACATTCCGCCGGTACCCAGGCAGCAGGGGCGGGGCGGGACCGGCTCTCCAGGTGGAGGTGGCGTATGGCGGCTTCGGCGGCATCCGCACGGCACGAGACACGCGCTCTGCTCCGCGCCCACCTCTCCGCGGCGACGAGCTACCGCCACCTGACCCGGCACTGCCCGATCTGCCACCGTCTGGAGCGCCTGGCCCTGGAGACCTCTCCCACGGCCCAGGGCGGCTGTGAGGGCGACGAGGAGACGGGCGAGGACGAAAGTCCCCCGAACGCGTGACCAAAGCCGACCCGCGACCCACCCCGGGGGTGGCAGGGTGAGGGGTAGACCCTCGGGGGTTCAGAGATGCCGGAGCACCAACGGAGCACCGCCGGAGTGCCACCGGAGTACCACCGGAGCCAACTCCCCCGCACAGACCGCGATCTCCTCTAACCCAGAGACATCGCGGGCAACAAGGTTCACGGCATGTGACGGGTGTCACCGAACTTCTTTTGGAAACCCCGGAACTTACACCCGTCTTACAACCAGTCAATTTAATATGTGCAATTGCACCACCCCGCAGCCACCCCGCCCAGCGCCCGCCCGGACACCACAAGGCCGGCGCAGGGACAGCGCCACAGCCTCCCCACAGCGCGCCGACAGCACCCCCCAGAGACCAACAAGCCCGCTCACAGCGGCACTCACCAGCACTCATCCGCGGGCGCACCGGGCGCACAAAAAAGATCGCGCTGGACCCGGCGGAGTCCAGCGCGATCTTCAGACGACTCACCCATGAGGCTCAGGCGTGGGACCCGTTGGGGCGGGACCCGCGTCGCATGTAGCTAAAAATCGGACGTTGCGGCCGGATTGGGGGACCCAGCAGCGGTCGTACTTTTTCGTCCGGGTACTGCGGTTATGCGGTAGTTCAGGCCTCGCTGCGCTGCTGCGGGATACCCGCGAGCAGTGCGCGGACCTCAGCCTCGCGGTAACGGCGATGGCCGCCGAGCGTGCGAATCGACGTGAGCTTGCCAGCCTTGGCCCAGCGCGTCACCGTCTTGGGGTCGACGCGGAACATCGTGGCAACCTCAGCCGGGGTCAGCAGCGGCTCGGCATCAGGGGTGCGAGCGGTCATGAGCGGCCTCCTCGGAGAACCGAACCTTCTCGGTTCATTCCTCTAAATTCTGCACCTTGACCCGCGTTGCCCGAAATGGCGGACGCGAGTCGAGTCGGTTATAGGACGAACGGCTTGTCCTCGGCACTACAACTACACCATCCGTCCAGCCACGTCGGCCAAACCGATGGAATTGCCCTCCCAGGTGTCTATCAGCGACGGAAGCCGATGGACCATGCC
>NZ_JBNNJZ010000061.1:0-29338 GCF_050270335.1 Streptomyces sp. NPDC059900 | reverse complement strand
GCGGGTCGTCTGGATGAACCAGGTGCACGGCCCTGATGTCGCCGTGGTCGACGGCCCCTGGGGCTCCGACGACGAGATCCCGGCGGTCGACGCCGTGGTGACCGCCCGCCGGGGCCTGGCCCTCGCGGTGCTCACCGCGGACTGCACGCCCGTCCTGCTCGCCGACCCGGTGGCCAAGGTCGCCGCGGCGGCGCACGCCGGGCGGCCGGGGATGCTGGCGGGGGTCGTCCCCGCGGCGGTCGGGGCGATGGTGAAGCTGGGCGCCGACCCGGCCCGGATCGTCGCCCGCACCGGCCCCGCCGTCTGCGGCCGGTGCTACGAAGTTCCGGAGGCGATGCGAGCGGAGGTCGCCGCGATCGAGCCCGCGGCGTACGCCGGGACGAGCTGGGGCACGCCGGCGGTCGACGTGACCGCGGGGGTGCACGCCCAGCTGGAGCGGCTCGGGGTGCGCGACCGGGAGCAGTCGCCGGTGTGCACCCTGGAATCCGGTGACCACTTCTCGTACCGCCGCGACCGGACCACCGGTCGTCTCGCGGGCTATGTCTGGCTGGACTGATAGGGCATGACGGACCGTAAGTCTCAACTCGCCGCAAACCTGGCGGCGGTCGAAGAGCGCATCGCCGCGGCGTGCGCGGCGGCCGGGCGCAAGCGCGACGAGGTGACCCTGATCGTGGTCACCAAGACCTATCCCGCGAGCGATGTGCGGATCCTCTCGGAACTCGGTGTGCGCCATGTCGCCGAGAACCGTGACCAGGACGCGGCCCCCAAGGCCGCCGACTGCTCGGATCTGCCCCTTACTTGGCACTTTGTCGGCCAATTGCAGACCAACAAGGTCCGTTCTGTGGTCGGTTATGCCGATGTGGTCCAGTCCGTGGACCGACCCAAGCTCGTCACGGCCCTCTCGGCGGGCGCCGTGCGCGCGGAGCGGGAACTGGGCTGCCTGATCCAGGTCGCCCTCGACGCCGAGGAGAACGGGCGGGGCGAGCGCGGGGGCGTGGGTCCCGGCGGAATCGAAGAGTTGGCCGGGCTCGTGGCGCAGGCCCCGGGGCTGCGGCTCGACGGTCTGATGACCGTGGCGCCGCTCACCGGTCCGTACGCGGGACGGCAACAGGCGGCGTTCGAGCGGTTGATGGAATTCGCAACCCTCATGCGCGCGGCTCATCCGGCTGCGAACATGGTGTCGGCAGGGATGAGTGCGGACCTCGAACAGGCCGTGGCGGCCGGTGCGACACATGTGCGCGTCGGTACGGCGGTACTCGGAGTCCGACCCGGGCTCGGGTAACGTCGCCAAGAAGTCGGACCACAGCAGAAAATATGGTCATTCTCGCTGTTGGGCGGGGAGGCCTCGTGGATCGCGGGCAGTTGGTGACGACAGCCGATCCACCACAGAGCGGAGGACTCAGAGCATGGCCGGCGCGATGCGCAAGATGGCGGTCTACCTCGGCCTCGTGGAGGACGACGGGTATGACGGTCCGGGGTTCGACCCCGACGACGAGTTCGAACCCGAGCCGGAGCCCGAGCGGGACCGGCGGCGGCACGAGCCGCCCCACCAGTCGCACCAGTCCCGTCAGACGCACGCGTCTGAAAGGGACGAATCGGTACGAGTGGTGCAGCCCCCCGCGCAGCGTGAGCCGGTCGCCCATTCCGCTTCGCTAGGCGCGGAATCCGGACGTCCGGCACGAATCGCCCCCGTGGCATCTATCACACCTGAACGCCAGAGCCTGGAGAAGAACGCACCGGTGATCATGCCCAAGGTCGTGTCCGAGCGGGAGCCCTACCGCATCACCACGCTGCACCCGCGGACGTACAACGAGGCCCGTACCATCGGGGAACACTTCCGCGAAGGCACTCCGGTGATCATGAATCTGACCGAGATGGACGACACGGATGCGAAGCGACTTGTCGACTTTGCCGCCGGTCTGGTCTTCGGCCTCCATGGCAGCATTGAGCGAGTGACGCAGAAGGTGTTCCTGTTGTCGCCTGCTAACGTCGATGTAACGGCGGAGGACAAGGCTCGCATCGCAGAGGGCGGGTTCTTCAACCAGAGCTGAGACGTAAGTGACGCAGTAACGCAGAACCGGCAAACGCAGCACGAGCAACAGGGGAGAGGGAACCGCCGACATGGGCGTGGTCTTGCAGGTGCTTTACATCGCGCTGATGTGCTTCCTCATCGTGCTGATCTTCCGGTTGGTCATGGACTACGTCTTCCAGTTCGCCCGCTCATGGCAACCCGGCAAGGCGATGGTGGTCGTTCTGGAGGCCACCTACACTGTCACTGATCCACCGCTCAAGCTTCTGCGGCGGTTCATTCCGCCGCTGCGTCTCGGGGGCGTGGCGCTCGACCTGTCCTTCTTCGTACTGATGATCATCGTCTACATCCTGATCACCGTCGTGAGCGGCTTGTGAACGATACGGTCTTGCCGAATGCCGACGACTACGTTGAGGTGAAGAGATGCCGTTGACCCCCGAGGACGTGCGGAACAAGCAGTTCACGACCGTCCGCCTCCGAGAAGGCTATGACGAGGACGAGGTCGATGCCTTCCTCGATGAGGTCGAAGCCGAACTGACTCGCTTGCTCCGCGAGAACGAGGACTTGCGCGCCAAACTGGCCGCTGCCACCCGCGCCGCTGCGCAGAACCAGCAGCAGGGCGGCATGCGCAAGCCTCCGGAACCCCAGGACCAGCGCGGTCCGGGAGCGCCGGTGCCCGCCGCAATATCGGGCCCGCAGCCGGTGCCGCCGCAGCAGCAGCACCCGCAGCAGCATCCGCAGCACCAGCAGATGGGCGGTCCGCCGCAGCTGCCCGGTGGCGCGCCCCAGCTGCCCGCGGGTCCCAGCGGTCACGGCCCGCAGGGCGGTCCGCAGGGTCCCGGCCCGATGGGTCAGGGCGGTCCGATGGGCGGCCCCATGGGTGGTCCCATGGGCGGCGGTCCCATGGGCGGCCCGCAGATGCCCCAGCCCGGCCAGGGCCCCGGTGGCGACAGCGCCGCACGTGTGCTCTCCCTCGCGCAGCAGACCGCCGACCAGGCGATCGCGGAGGCCCGTTCCGAGGCCAACAAGATCGTCGGCGAGGCGCGCTCGCGTGCCGAGGGCCTCGAGCGTGACGCCCGTGCCAAGGCCGACGCCCTGGAGCGGGACGCGCAGGAGAAGCACCGCGTAGCGATGGGCTCCCTGGAGTCCGCCCGCGCCACGCTGGAGCGCAAGGTCGAGGACCTGCGCGGCTTCGAGCGCGAGTACCGCACGCGTCTGAAGTCGTACCTGGAGTCGCAGCTCCGTCAGCTGGAGACCCAGGCCGACGACTCGCTGGCTCCGCCGCGGACCCCGGCGACGGCTTCCCTTCCGCCGTCCCCGGCGCCTTCCATGGCACCGGCCGGCGCGGGCGCCCCGTCGTACGGCGGCAACCAGTCGATGGGCGGCAACCAGCCCACCGGTGGTCCGTCCTACGGTGGCGGCCAGCAGCAGATGTCCCCGGCGATGACCCAGCCGATGGCGCCGGTGCGGCCGCAGGCCCCGCAGCCCATGCAGCAGGCTCCGTCGCCGATGCGTGGCTTCCTCATCGACGAGGACGACAACTGACGGCCGTTTCCACGCCTTAGGCGTCGGCAGCGTTCAGGGCGAGGCCCCCAGTTCTTCTGGGGGCCTCGCCCTTTTGTGCGTCAGCACACACAACGCCGAAGGCCCGGCCCCGCCAGAGATCCTGGCGGGACCGGGCCTTCGCTGCTTCCCGGTGCGGCTACGCCTTGCGCAGACGGAACGTGAGCGACAGCGACTCGTCCGTGAACGTCTCGCCGTACGCGTCGTCCGCCTCGCCCTGCTCGAAGTCCGTGGCGAGGACCTCGTCCGCGATGAGGCCCGCGTGGTCGGACAGGGCCGTGATCACGGCCGGGTCCGTGGAGGTCCAGCGCAGGGCGATACGGTCCGCGACGTCCAGGCCGCTGTTCTTGCGGGCCTCCTGGATCAGGCGGATCGCGTCACGGGCGAGGCCCGCCCGGCGCAGCTCCTCCGTGATCTCCAGGTCGAGGGCGACCGTGGCGCCGGAGTCGGACGCCACCGACCAGCCCTCGCGCGGGGTCTCCGTGATGATGACCTCGTCCGGGGCCAGCGTGATCTTCTCGCCGTCGACCTCGACCGACGCCGTGCCCTCGCGCAGGGCCAGGGACAGCGCGGCGGCGTCCGCGTCGGCGACGGCCTTGGCGACCGCCTGGACGCCCTTGCCGAAGCGCTTGCCGAGCGCGCGGAAGTTGGCCTTGGCGGTGGTGTCCACCAGTGATCCGCCGACTTCGGAGAGCGACGCGAGCGAGGAGACGTTCAGCTCCTCGGTGATCTGGGCGTGCAGCTCCGGGTTGAGGGACTCGAAGCCCGTGGCCGCGATCAGGGCGCGCGACAGCGGCTGGCGGGTCTTGACGCCCGACTCGGCGCGCGTGGCGCGGCCCAGCTCCACCAGGCGGCGCACGAGCACCATCTGCCGGGAGAGGTCCGGGTCGATCGCCGAGAGGTCGGCCTCGGGCCAGGACGTCAGGTGGACCGACTCCGGGGCGTTGGGGGTGACCGGCACCACCAGGTCCTGCCAGACGCGCTCGGCGATGAACGGCGTCAGCGGGGCCATGAGGCGGGTGACCGTCTCCAGGACCTCGTGCAGGGTGCGCAGGGCCGCCTTGTCGCCCTGCCAGAAACGGCGCCGCGAACGGCGTACGTACCAGTTGGAGAGGTTGTCGACGAACGTGGACAGGAGCTTGCCCGCACGCTGGGTGTCGTAGCCCTCCAGGGCCTGGGTGGCCTGGTCGGTGAGCGCGTGCAGCTCGCTGAGCAGCCACCGGTCCAGGAGCGGGCGGTCGGCGGGCGCCGGGTCGGCGTCGCTGGGGGCCCACTTCGACGTACGGGCGTACAGGGCCTGGAAGGCGACCGTGTTCCAGTACGTGAGGAGCGTCTTGCGGACGACCTCCTGGATCGTGCCGTGGCCCACCCGGCGGGCCGCCCAGGGGGAGCCGCCGGCCGCCATGAACCAGCGCACCGCGTCGGCGCCGTGCTGGTCCATGAGCGGGATGGGGTCAAGGGTGTTGCCCAGGTGCTTGGACATCTTGCGGCCGTCCTCGGCGAGGATGTGGCCGAGGCAGACGACGTTCTCGTAACTCGACTTGTCGAAGACCAGGGTGCCGACGGCCATCAGCGTGTAGAACCAGCCGCGGGTCTGGTCGATGGCCTCCGAGATGAACTGCGCCGGATACCGGCTCTCGAAGAGCTCCTTGTTCTTGTGCGGGTATCCCCACTGCGCGAACGGCATCGAACCGGAGTCGTACCAGGCGTCGATGACCTCGGGGACGCGCGTCGCGGTCTCGCGGCAGGTCGGGCAGGGGAAGGTGACCGCGTCGATGTACGGGCGGTGCGGGTCGAGGTCCGACTGGTCGGTGCCGGTCAGCTCGGAGAGCTCGGCGCGCGAGCCCACGCACGTCAAGTGGCCTTCCTCGCAGCGCCAGATGGGCAGCGGGGTGCCCCAGTAGCGGTTGCGGGAAAGGGCCCAGTCGACGTTGTTGGTCAGCCAGTCGCCGAAGCGGCCGTGCTTGACCGAGTCCGGGAACCAGTTGGTCTTCTCGTTCTCCTCGAGGAGGCGCTCCTTGACGGCCGTCGTACGGATGTACCAGGACGGCTGCGCGTAGTAGAGGAGCGCCGTGTGGCAGCGCCAGCAGTGCGGATAGCTGTGCTCGTAGGGGATGTGCTTGAAGAGCAGGCCGCGGTCCTGGAGGTCTTCGGTGAGCTTTTCGTCGGCCTTCTTGAAGAAGACGCCGCCCACGAGCGGGACGTCCTCCTCGAAGGTGCCGTCGGGGCGCACCGGGTTCACGACCGGCAGGCCGTACGAGCGGCAGACCTTGAGGTCGTCCTCACCGAAGGCGGGGGACTGGTGGACCAGACCGGTGCCGTCCTCGGTGGTCACGTAGTCGGCGTTGACCACGAAGTGGGCCGGAGCGGGGAACTCCACGAGCTCGAAGGGGCGCTGGTAGGTCCAGCGCTCCATCTCGGCGCCCGTGAAGGTCTGCCCCGTGGTCTCCCAGCCCTCGCCGAGCGCCTTCTCGACGAGCGGCTCGGCGACGACGAGCTTCTCCTCGCCATCGGTCGCGACGACGTACGTGACGTCCGGGTGTGCGGCGACCGCGGTGTTGGAGACGAGGGTCCACGGAGTGGTCGTCCACACCAGGAGGGCCGCCTCGCCCGCGAGGGGGCCGCCGGTGAGCGGGAAGCGGACGAAGACGGAGGGGTCGACGACCGTCTCGTAGCCCTGCGCGAGCTCGTGGTCGGAGAGGCCGGTGCCGCAGCGCGGGCACCAGGGGGCGACGCGGTGGTCCTGGACCAGGAGGTCCTTGTTGAAGATCTCCTTCAGGGACCACCAGACCGAGTCGACGTACTCGGGGTTCATCGTGCGGTACGCGTCGTCGAGGTCGACCCAGTACCCCATGCGGGTCGTGAGGTCGGTGAAGGCGTCGGTGTGCCGGGTCACGGACTCGCGGCACTTGGCGTTGAACTCGGCGATGCCGTACGCCTCGATGTCCTTCTTGCCGTTGAACCCGAGCTCCTTCTCGACCGCGAGCTCGACGGGCAGGCCGTGGCAGTCCCAGCCGGCCTTGCGGGCGACGTGATAGCCCCGCATGGTGCGAAAGCGCGGGAAGACGTCCTTGAAGACGCGGGCCTCGATGTGGTGGGCGCCCGGCATGCCGTTGGCGGTGGGCGGACCTTCGTAGAAGACCCACTCGGGGCGGCCCTCGGACTGTTCGAGGCTCTTGGCGAAGATCTTCTGCTCGCGCCAGAAGTCGAGCACGGCGTGCTCGAGGGCGGGCAGGTCGACCTGGGCGGGCACCTGGCGGTACTGCGGCTGCGTATTCAGCGGCTGCGTGTTCAACGCGCTTCCTCCGGCGGACGATTCCGTTCCGTCGGAGGGACGAGAGCTCTTGTCGCGCTCCCGCGGTACCACCCTCCTTGGCCCTCCCGGCGCGTGTGGCGCGCGGAAAAGCCCCCTCATTGGGGTCGCGATGCCGGGTCTACTGGCCCGCGGCGGGCACGGGGCCCGCTGCTTGCGGTTCTTCCGGCGGCTCCGGGGTGATCTTCACGTCGCGCCTGCCCCCGGGCTCACACCGTCCCCGGGTCGCTCATGGCCGCGTACGCCGCTACTCGTCCCCATCCACGCTTCTCGCTGAGCCCAGTGTACGGGGCCGGGGCGGGGCGGGCCGACCGGTTTTCGCGGCGGCGGGGCGGGGGTCGCTCAGGCGTGCTGGGGGACCTCGTCCCGGAGGGATTCACGGACCATCCTGCGCAGCTCCGGGCTGTCCGTGTGGCCGTGGACGGACACCGCGTGCTCGCTGGCGGCCCGGACCACTTCCTCCTCTTCGCCCGAGATGGCGAGGGTGCAGTTGGTCTCGCTGGGGAATTCCCGGCAGTCGGCTGTTTTTCGCATGGCGCACCTTCTTACTTGTTTCTTATTTTATGCCTCGATTCCGGTGGAAGCACGGCATCGCGTCCGGGGGCGCGGAGCCCTCGGCGCTGACCCGAATGGCGACATGGCCGCCGGCGGGATCCCGGGCCGGTACACCGGGCGGATTACCGGGCCGGGAGCTGGGCACAACGCTTGCATGCTCGCCGCGCGGCACCCGTGGGGCGGGCGCATCTGGCGGCGTGCCCCGTTGCCGCGGGCCCTGAGTCGATTTATCGTCCCAGCACGATTCGCGTGCAAGATCACAAAATGTGAAGGGGCCGCGGCCATGGTGGCGAAGAAGACCGCCGTACATCATCCGGCGTCGGGCAGATCCACGGGCGCGGCCACGAAGAAGACGGCCGCCAAGAAGGCGGTGGCGAAGAAGACGGCAGCCAAGAAGGCCGTCGCCAAGAAGGCGGTCGCCAAGGTCGCCGGCATCGGCAAGAAGACGGCGGCCAGGGAGGGCGGGCACAAGGAGCCCTCCGCGGCGAAGAAGGCTCCCCCGGCGAAGAAGGCCCCCGCGGCCGAGAGCGCCCCCGCGGCCAAGAAGACAGCCGCCAAGAAGGCAGCCGCCAAGAAGAGCACGGCCAAGAAGAGTACGGCCAAGAAGACGGCTGCTGCAGCGGCCGAGGGTGCGGCTCAGGCCGCGGAGACGACAGGAGCCACGACAGTGGTTACGAAGAAGACTCCGGGCACGGCGACGGCAGCGAAGCAGCCGACGGCGGTGCCCAAGGCGCGTATCGCCGCCGCGGAGCCCGGTGAGCTCGCGGTCAGGCCCGGCGAGGACCCCTGGACCCCGGACGAGGTCGAGGAGGCCCGTGCGGAGCTCCAGAGCGAGGCGCTGCGGCTGGGGGCCGAGATCGCCTCCTCCGAGGACGCCCTGGCGGGCCTGATGCGGGACTCCGGGGGCGGCGCGGGCGACGACGAGGCGGACACCGGCACCAAGAACATCACGCGGGAACACGAGATGTCCCTCGCCGCCAACGCGCGCGAGATGCTCGACCAGACCGAGCGCGCCCTGGAGCGTCTCGACGCCGGGACGTACGGCATCTGCGAGAACTGCGGCAATCCGATCGGCAAGGCCCGGATGCAGGCCTTCCCCCGGGCAACCCTGTGCATGGACTGCAAGCAGAAGCAGGAACGGCGCTACTGAAAGGCGGCCTGACCACCTGAAGCCGTACGTGTGTGCCGTACCCTCGTCCCCAGTCAGGTACCTAGGTTGAGGGACTCACGTGGCAGAGGCGGAGCGCATCATCGGTACGCCGGACATCCCCGAGGCGGCTGGGCAGGACGAGGCCGGGGACGAGTCGGCCTCCAAGGACGGGCAGACCCCGGCCGGCGAGTCCGACGGGCAGGCCCTGTCCGGCGAGTCCGACGAGCAGGCATCGCCGGACGAGAAGCCCGGCAAGGGCAAGCGCAAGATCCTCGTCCTGTTCGCGGTGGCCGTCCTTGCGTACGCCCTGGACCTCGTCAGCAAGATGATCGTCGTCGCGAAGCTCGAACACCACGAGCCGATCGAGATCATCGGCGACTGGCTCCAGTTCAACGCCATCCGGAACGCGGGCGCCGCGTTCGGGATCGGCGAGGCCTTCACTGTGATCTTCACCTGCATCGCGGCGGCCGTGATCGTGGTGATCGCGCGCCTGGCCCGCAAGCTGTACAGCCTGCCCTGGGCGATCGCGCTCGGCATGCTGCTCGGCGGCGCCCTGGGCAACCTCACCGACCGGATCTTCCGTGCCCCCGGCGTGTTCGAGGGCGCGGTGGTCGACTTCATCGCGCCGAAGGGCTTCGCGGTGTTCAACCTCGCGGACTCGGCGATCGTGTGCGGCGGCTTCCTGATCGTGATCCTGTCGTTCCGCGGCCTCGACCCGGACGGGACCGTCCACAAGGACTGAGCAGGGCCCGAGCAGGGGCCGGGCAAGGGCGCAGCCGCCCGGCGGGGTCCGGGGCGGGGGCTCTCGTGGTGCGGGAGTGTCGGTGGCCTCCTGCATACTCAATGGGTGAGCACGATTCCCGAGATCCGTACCCTGCCCGTGCCGGACGGCCTGGAGGGCGAGCGCGTCGACGCCGCCATCTCCCGCATGTTCGGTTTTTCCCGCACGAAGGCCGCCGAGCTCGCGGCGGCAGGCAAGGTGATGGTCGACGGCAGTGTGGTCGGCAAGTCCGAGCGCGTGCACGGCGGCGCCTGGCTGGAAGTGGAGATGCCGCAGGCGCCCGCTCCGGTGCAGATCGTCGCCGAGCCCGTCGAGGGCATGGAGATCGTCCATGACGACGACGACATCGTCGTGATCGTCAAGCCGGTGGGCGTCGCCGCGCACCCGAGCCCCGGCTGGACCGGCACCACGGTGATCGGCGGCCTCGCCGCCGCCGGGTATCGCATCTCGACCTCCGGAGCCGCCGAGCGCCAGGGCATCGTGCACCGCCTCGACGTGGGCACGTCCGGTCTCATGGCCGTCGCCAAGTCGGAGCGCGCGTACACCTCGCTCAAGCGCCAGTTCAAGGAGCGCACGGTCGACAAGCGCTACAACGCGCTGGTGCAGGGCCACCCCGACCCGATGAGCGGCACGATCGACGCCCCCATCGGCCGCCACCCGCAGCACGACTACAAGTGGGCGGTCACGGCCGAGGGCAAGCCCTCCGTCACGCACTACGACCTCATCGAGGCCTTCCGCGCCGCCTCGCTGCTCGACATCAAGCTGGAGACGGGGCGCACGCACCAGATCCGCGTGCACATGGCGGCCCACCGGCACCCCTGCGTGGGCGACCTGACGTACGGCGCCGACCCCACCATCGCCAAGCGGCTCGGTCTCACGCGCCAGTGGCTGCACGCGGTGCGGCTCGGCTTTGAGCACCCCGGTGACGGGCAGTGGGTGGAGTTCGAGAGCACCTACCCGGACGACCTCCAGCAGGCGCTCGACCGGGTGCGGGCAGAGAGCTCATGAGCGCCGGGGGTCACCTGCCGGGTCGCGGTCGGGGCCGATGACCTTGAGGCCTGCTTCCGGGTCCGCAAGGAAGTCTTCGTCGTCGAGCAGCAAGTCCCAGAGGACCTGGAGTACGACGCGTACGACGCCGGGGCGGTGCACGTCCTGGCGATCCGCGACGACGGGCTTCCGCTGGGCGCGGGCCGTCTGCTCACCGGCGAGGCCGCCGCGGCGAAGAACGGCGGCGACCCGCAGGCGGGCGCGCTCGGCCGTCTCGCGGTGACCCGGGCCGCGCGCGGACTCGGCATCGGCGCCGCCCTGGTGGGGGCCATCGAGGACGCGGCACGCGCGCGTGGCCTGACCGCGGTCGACCTGCACGCCCAGACCCATGCCCTCGGCTTCTACGAACGGCTGGGGTACGTGGTCTACGGCCCCGAGTTCCAGGACGCCGGGATCGCGCACCGGGCGATGCGCAAGACGCTGGGCTGATACAGCGGAGCCACAGCAGCCACAGCAGCCACAGGAGACACAGGGCCGGCCGGGCGGGGTGCCGGAGGGGCATTGATCCCGTATGCGGTGAACGCGTGGCAGGGTTGAGGTCTTGATCGTCCGAGTCTCGAACCGCCGGAGGGCGCACCGTGGATCAGCTGGCGCTGCTGCTCATTCTGCTGCTCGGCGCCGTGGTGACGGTGCCGCTGGGCGAACGGCTCGGGCTGCCCGCGCCCATCCTCATGACGCTTGCCGGGATCGCCCTCGCCTTCGTGAGCTGGGTCCCGAACATCGAGCTGCCGCCCGACTACATCCTCCCGCTGGTCCTTCCGCCCCTGCTGTACGCGTCGGTCCAGCGCACCTCCTGGCGGCAGTTCGCGGCCAACAGACGCCCCATCTTCCTGCTCGCCGTGGCCCTCGTCTTCGTGACGACCGCGGCGGTCGCCGCGATGGCCAACTCCGTCGTTCCCGGCCTGCCCCTTGCCGCGGCCGTGGCGCTCGGCGCGCTAGTGGCGCCGCCCGACCCGGTCGCCGCGACGGCCGTCGCGGGGTCGCTCGGGCTGCCGCGGCGGCTCGTGTCGATCCTGGAGGGGGAGGGCCTCTTCAACGACGTCACGGCGATCGTGCTCTACCACGTGGCGATCGCGGCGGCCGTCAGCGGGACGTTCTCGTGGCCCTCCGCGGTCGGGCAGCTCGTGCTCTCCGGGGTGGTCGCCGTCGCCATAGGGATCGCGCTCGGCTGGCTCACCAACAAGCTCATGGGGCTGCTCGGCGAGGCCACCTTGCAGACCGGCCTGACGCTCCTTGTGCCCTTCGTGAGCTACGTCCTCGCCGAGGAGCTGATGGGCTCCGGCGTGCTCGCCGTACTGACCACCGCGCTCTATCTCGCCGAGAACGGCGCCGACGCCGACGACGTGCTCGGCCGGATCACCGGACAGACGTTCTGGCAGATCGTCGACACCCTGGTCACGGGCGTCGCCTTCGGGCTCATCGGGCTCGAACTGCACAACGTCTTCGGCACGGCGAACGGCCGTGAGCTGCAGATGATCGGCTGGGGCGGGGCGGTCGTCGCAGTCGTCGTCGGCGTACGGCTGATGTGGCTGCTGCCCGCCACCTGGCTCGCCAAGCGGCTGCACAAGCTGCGGGACTACGACGAGGACATCCCGACGACCTGGCGCGAGACGGTCGTCATGTGGTGGTCGGGGATGCGGGGCGTGGCGTCGGTCGCCCTCGCCCTCGCCATTCCGCTCAAGACGGAGAACGGCGATCCCTTCCCGGCCCGTGACGAGATCATCTTCATCGCCTTCTGCGTCATCATGGCGACCCTCGTCGTCCAGGGGCTGACCCTGCCCTGGCTGGTCAGGAAGCTCGGGGTGCGGGCCGACACCGACGCCGAGCGGGCCATCGAGCGCGAGCTCGCCATCAGGGCGGCCAAGGCGGCCAAGCGGCGCCTGAAGGAGATCGAAGAGGTCGAGGAACTGCCCGAGGACCTCTCGGAGCGGCTGCTGCGCGGGGCCTTCGACATCGGGGCCAGGATCAGCCCCGACATCGTGGACGACGAGCGGCGCGAGCGGTACTCCAAGCGCGCCACGCGTCTCAAGGCGGTCCAGCGCATCCAGCGCGACATGATGTCGGCCGCCCGCCACGAGATCCTCGCCGCGCGCAGCGAACCCGGCGCCGATCCGGAGATCGTCGACCGGGTCCTGCACCATCTCGACGTACGCAGCCTGCGGTCCTGACGCGGCTGCGAGGGTTCAGCCGCGGCCCGTGCGCGGCACGATCGGCGGCGGCGGATGCGGATGGTCGTCCTCCGGCGGCAGTTCGGCCCAGGCGGTGTTGACCCGCGGCAGCGCGTACGCGTGCCGCTCGGTCAGCCAGCGGATCAGATGCTCGCGGACGGTGACCCGCACCGTCCAGATGTCGTCCGCGTCCTTGGCGGTCACCAGAGCGCGGACCTGGATCGTGTTCGGCGTCGTGTCCGTGACCGCCAGGCCCCAGTCCCTGCCGTCCCAGGCGGCGCACTCGCGCAGGATGTCCTGGAGCTTCTCGCGCATCTCGATGACGGGCGCGGTGTGGTCCAGATGGAAGAAGACCGTGCCGGTCATCTGGGCGCCGCCGCGCGACCAGTTCTCGAAGGGCTGGGACACGAAGTACGACACCGGCATCGTGATCCGGCGCTCGTCCCAGGTCCGCACGGCGAGGAAGGTCAGTGTGATCTCGTCCACGGTGCCCCACTCGCCGTCCACGACGACCGTGTCGCCGATCCGCACCATGTCGCCGAAGGCGATCTGAAGCCCCGCGAAGAGATTGGACAGCGTGGACTGGGCGGCGACACCGGCGACGATGCCGAGCACACCGGCCGAGGCGAGCAGTGAGGTCCCGGCGGCCTGCATGGCCGGGAAGGTGAGCAGCATCGCTCCGACGGCCACCACGCCGACGATCGCGGTCACCACCCGCTGGATGAGGGTGACCTGCGTACGCACCCGGCGCACACGGGCCGGATCGCGGTGGGCGCCCGCGTAGCGCGCGTACGTGGACTCGACGATGGCCGTCGCGATGCGGACCAGGAGCCAGGCCACGGACCCGATGAGCACCAGGGTCAGGGTCTGCGCGATCCCCGCGGAATGATCCTTGGCGATTTTCGCCTGTTCGAAAGAGCCGCGCAGCAGGGCGGCGCACATGACAAGTTGGAGGGGGAGCCGGCAGCGGCGCAGCAGACCCCACAGTGGGTTGTCGGGGTGGCGGTCATCGGCACGGCGCAGCAGCACATCGGCCAGCCAGACGACGGCCAGCGTGATCACGACCGAGCCGCCGACCACGATCAACGGACGCAGTACGTTCTCCATGCCCCCGAGGGTAAGTGGCACGATGGCCCCATGAACATCATGCTTTTCCACTCGACGTACGGGCTGCGGCCCGCGGTGCACGCGGCGGCCGACCGGCTGCGCGCCGAGGGGCACGAGGTGTGGACGCCCGATCTGTTCGAAGGCCGCACCTTCGCCACCGTCGAGGAAGGCATGGCCTTCAAGGACGAGCTCGGCAAGGACGAGCTCCTCAAGCGGGCGATTCTGGCCTCCGCGCCCTACTCCGAGCGGGGTCTGGTCTACGCGGGCTTCTCGTTCGGCGCGGCGACCGCGCAGACCCTGGCGCTCGGCGACGACAAGGCCCGCGGCCTGCTGCTCCTGCACGGCACGTCGGACATCGCGGAGAGCGCGACGGCGGACGAGCTGCCGGTACAGCTGCATGTCGCCGAGCCCGACCCGTTCGAGACGGACGACTGGCTGAGCGCGTGGTACCTCCAGATGGGCCGCGCCGGAGCCGACGTCGAGGTCTACCGCTATGCGGGCGCGGGCCACATCTACACCGACCCCGACCTGGACGACTACGACGCCGAGGCGGCGGAGGCGACGTGGCGGACCGCGATCGGCTTCCTGGAGACGCTGTAGCCGCGGGCCCCGCGCCTCACGCGCGCGTGCAGCGTCCCACCGGGGCGCTGGCGGGCGGTTTGCACATCACGCCGAAGTCGGCGCCGCTGGTGCTGAGGTAGCGCCCGGCGCAGTCTTTGTCGGTGGTCCTGCCGCGCTCGGCGCAGAACCGCAGCGCGGCCCGGCCGTCCTCGAAGGGCCCGGGAGCGTAGATCACCCAGAAGCCGGGGCGCAGCGAGGCGTAGTCGTCGCTGCGCAGATACCGCGCCTCCGGCACGTCCTCGCGCACGGCCGCGAGCCTTCGGTCGCGGTCGTCCGTGCCGGAGCCGACGGGCTCGGAGAAGAGCTGGGCGATCCAGCTGCCCGACGCGGGCGGGGCGCCGGGGGAGGACTCCGGGCTTCCGGGCTTCTCGGCGGGTTTCGGCGAGGCCTTGGGCGTGCCTTCGGGCGTGGCCTTGTCGGAGGCGCTCGCGCCGCCGCCCTTGCCCTGCGCCCTGTCCTCCGTCCCCGAGCCGTGCCGCAGCGTGAGCACGAGCGCGGCACCGGCGACCACGGCGAGCGCCACGGCGGCCGCCGCGACGATCACGGACTTACGTCTTCGGGGCGCGGCGGGCGGCGGCGTCCCCACTGCGGCGGGCGGCGGCGTCCCCACCGCGGCGGGCGGCGGTGCCTCCACCGTGGCGGGCGGCCGCTGCGAAGTCTCCGTCGGCTGCCAGGCGATGCCGTTCGCCACCGCGGCGAGCATCGCGTCCAGGCGTCCGGCGTCCGGGCGCAGCGCCGGGTCGCGCACCAGGAGGGCGGTCAGGACCGGGGCGAGCGGCCCCGAGCGCACCGGCGCGGGCACCGGCTCGTCGAGGACGGCGGCGAGCGTGGCCAGCGTCGTGGCGCGGCGCAGCGGGCTGACGCCCTCCACGGCGACGTAGAGGACGATGCCCAGTGACCAGAGGTCGGCAGGCGGGCCCTGGTCCGTGCCGCGGATGCGCTCGGGCGCGATGTATTCGGGGGAGCCGATCAGATCGCCGGTCTCGGTGAGCTGCGTGGAGCCGAGCAGCGAGGCGATGCCGAAGTCGGTGAGGACCACGGAGGCGCCCGCGCCGCCCGGCACTTCGTCGCGCAGCAGTACGTTCGCCGGCTTCACGTCGCGGTGCCAGATGCCCGCCGCGTGGGCGACGCGCAGTGCCGAGAGCAGCTCGCGGCCGATGCGCGCGGCCTCGTGCGGCGCCAGCGTGCCCTGCTCCAGGAGGTCCTGGAGCGTGCGCCCCGGCAGCAGCTCCATCACGAGCCAGGGGTGCGGGCCCGTGTCCACGATGTGATGGATCGTCACGACATGCGGGTGGTTGAGGCGGGCCAGTGCCCTGGCTTCGCGAAGCACCCGTTCCCGCAGGACGCGCGACTGCTCGTCCGTCAGCTCGTGCCGTGCGGGCCGCACCTCTTTGACGGCCACCTCGCGGTGCAGCACGGTGTCGCGTGCCCGCCACACCGTGCCCATGCCTCCGCTGCCGAGCCGCTCGAGGAGCTCGAAGCGACCGTCCACCACATCCCCCGGGTCACTCATGGCACAAGAGTAGAGGGCGCCACCGGAGGCGGGTGACCCGGTCAGCGCACCGGTGAGTACGCCCGCTCGACCTTCTGGGTGCCGCTCAGGGTGCGGTACGAACGGGCCCACCTGGACGTCGCCCGGGGGTCCTTGCGGTCGGACAGGACGTAGTAGTCCATCTGCGAGCGCTCGGCGGTGACGTCGAGGACGCCGTAGCCGTGCGAGTCCATGTCCAGCCACTTCACATGGCGGTTGGCCGCCTTCACCGCGCCCACCGCGACCAGCGAGAGGGTGTGCGGGGCGACGTGCAGGATGTCGTCCACATTGTCCGAGGTCACGGACGTGACCACGAACTCCGTCGCCGCGGAGGGCGATCCGGGGTACGTGGCGGCCCGTACCGGCACGTCGTTCGCCCAGGCCATGTGGATGTCGCCGGTGAGGAAGACCGTGTTCCGGACGGCCTTGTCGACCAGGTGCGAGATGAGCTCCTTGCGGTCGTCGGTGTAGCCGTCCCACTGGTCGGCGTTGATGGCCAGGCCCTCCTTGGGCAGGCCGAGCAACTCCGCGATGGGTTCGAGCAGATGGGCCGGTACGGAGCCGAACGCGACCGGCGAGATCATCACCGAGGTGCCGACCAGCTTCCAGGAGGCGTCGGACGCGGCGAGCCCCGTCTTCAGCCAGTCCAGCTGGGCGCGGCCCGTGATCGTACGGTCCGGGTCGTCCACGTCACCGCTGCCGAAGCCCGCCTGCTCGGAGCGGAAGGAGCGCAGGTCGAGCAGGTGCAGATCGGCCAGCTTGCCGAAGCGCAGCCGGCGGTAGACGGTCCCTTCGGTGGACGGGCGTACGGGCATCCACTCGAAGTACGCCTGCTTGGCGGCCGCCATGCGCTGCGCCCAGCCGCCCTCGGTGTCGGGGGAGTGGTTCACCGCGCCGCCCGACCAGGTGTTGTCGGCGAACTCGTGGTCGTCCCAGATCGCGATCAGGGGGTGCACGGCGTGCATGGCCTGCGCGTCCGGGTCGGTCTTGTGGACGCCGTGCCGGATGCGGTAGTCGGCCAGGCTGACGATCTCGTGCCGCGGCTCGTGCTGCCGTACTCCGTACTCGGCGGCCGGGTACTCGCCGCTCTGGTACTCGTAGATGTAGTCGCCGATGTGCAGCACCGCGTCGAGCTCGGTGCGGGCGGCGAGATGGCGGTAGGCGGAGAAGTAGCCGGCCTCCCAGTTGGCGCAGGACACCACGCCGAAGCGGACGCCGGGGGCCGATGCCTCGTGGGCGGGGGTGGTGCGGGTGCGGCCCACGGGGGACTGCGCGTCCCCCGCGGAGAAGCGGAAGTAATAGGCGGTGGCAGGGCTCAGGCCCCTTACGTCGGCCTTGACCGTGTGGTCGGCCGCGACCCGCGCGGTCGTGCTGCCGCGGCCGACGACCCGGGTGAAGCCCTTGTCCTCGGCGATCTCCCAGCTCACCGTCACGTCCGGCCCCTTGCCGGACCCCGGCGTGGCCTCCGGCACCGGCGTCACGCGGGTCCACAGCAGGACGCCGTCGGGCAGCGGGTCGCCCGAAGCGACCCCGTGGTGGAACGCGGGCCCTTCGGCGGCATGGGCGAGAGGGACCCCGGCGAGCGGGGCGAGGGCCGCGGTGGCGGCAGCGGCCTTGACGACCGTACGGCGGCGCGGGGCCGGGAGGTTGAGCGATCTGGAGGCGCTGTTTCGACTGGTCACGGGCGATCACCTTACTGATCGGTAATCGCCAAGAGCGGGCGAACGGTGAAACGTTCGCCCGCTCTTCGGTGAAGTGCGTCAGGCCTTGAGTGCCTCGTCGACGGCCTTCTTGTAGTCCTCGACCGTCGAGGGGGCGTTCTTCTTGTCGGGGCCGGTCAGCTTCTTGCCGTCCATGACGAAGGAGGGGGTGCCCTCCACGCCGTCCTTGTTGTCGTCGAACTTCTTCGACATCTCAAGGGCCCAGCGGTCGTACGTGCCGTTCTTGACGTCCTTCGCGAAGGTCTTGCTCTTCTTGAGCTCGGGGACCTGGTCCGCGATCTTGGTCAGGTAGGAGTCGTCCTTGAACTTGTCGGTCGTCTCCTCGGGGTGGTTCTCCTTGGAGAACAACGCCTTCTTGTAGTCGAGGAACGCCTGGTCGCTCACGTTCAGGGCGGCACCAAGGGCGCTGAGCGCGTTCTTGGAGCCCTCGCCGGTGAGGTTGCGGTCCAGGAAGCTGGCCCCGATGAACTGGATCTTGTACTTGCCGTCCTTCAGGTCCTTCTCGACCGTCGGGCCGACCGTCTGCTCGAAGCTGGCGCAGACCGGGCAGCGCGGGTCCTCGTAGACCTTGAGGGTCTTCTTGGCGCTGTCCTTGCCGAGGACGACGGTCGTGCCCTGCGTGCCCTCGGAGTTCGCCGGCTTGACGAGCTTCTCGTCGGCGGCGGCCTCCCAGTGGCCGGGCTTGTTGGCCTGCATGACGGCGTAGCCGATGCCGCCCGCGATCGCCAGGACCGCGACGACGGAGACGCCGACGATCATCGACCGCTTCCGCTTCTGCCGCTTGCGCTCGGCTTCCTGCTGGGCGCGGATCCGCTCGCGAGCCGCCGACTTGGCCGCCTGACTGTTGCGCTTGCTCATGATGATGTTCTCCGTAGGAATGAAGTGCGTGGGGACGGTGGTGCTCAGGCGAAGGCGGCCGAGCACGGCGGTCCACGCCGTCCCACGAAGTGCACGAGAAGCCGGGTCCGCGCGGCCCGGACCCGGCGGGCGGGGCGCGGGGCGCGGCGGACGGGCCGCGGGCGGCTGCTCACCGCGGCGACCGCGACGAGCAGCGGCCGGAAGGTGGAGGCCGCCACCGCGCGCAGCAGCTGGGCCAGCGCGCGCTCGCCGCGGCGCAGCCAGAACGCCGCGAGCAGGCCGACCCCGATGTGCGCGCCGAGCAGCAGCCAGGCGGCGCCCGGCTCGGCGTCGGCGAGCAGCACGGCGGCGCGGTGTCCGTCGCCGCCGGTCACCCGGGCCAGCGGGGTGCCGACGCTGCCGCCGCCGCACAGCACGTCGAAGCCGACGGAGCGCAGCGGACCCGCGACGGGCCCGCCCGCCTGGCCGTAACAGACGTGCTGGCCCGTGGTGAACACCGTGTCGGCGGCCAGCTCCAGCGGGATGAGCAGGGCGGCGATGCGGCCGTAATCGCGCTCGCGCCCCGCCAGTGCGTACGCGATGACGAAGACCGCGGCGGCGATCACGGCGACGGTCGTCAGCGGCAGCGGGGCGCGCGAGAGCAGCACGTGCGACGCGGCGGAGAGCGTCACGACGAGCGTCGTGAAGAGCGCCGCGCGCACGGCTCTGAGCTGGGTCCCGGATATGTCCATCGCGCAGCCGAGTGTGCCATGAGCTCCCGTAAGGCAGCCCTAAAGGGTGCCTATGAGTTACATGGCCCCGGCTTCATGCCTACAGACCCGGGATCCGGCCGTTGCGGAAGAGGTCGACGAAGATCTGGTGGTCCCTGCGGGCCCGTGCGCCGTACTCATGGGCGAAGTCCACGAGCAGGTCTGCGAAGCCCTCCTCGTCGGCGGCGATGGCGGCGTCGATGGCGCGCTCCGTGGAGAACGGCACCAGGTCCGAGTGGCCGCTCTCGTCGTCCGCGGCGGAGTGCATCGTGGCGGTGGCGCGGCCCAGGTCGGCGATGACCGCGGCGATCTCGTCCCAGTCGTCGATGTCCGACCAGTCCAGGTCCACCGCGTACGGAGAGACCTCGGCGACCAGCTGTCCGGCGCCGTCCAGCTCGGTCCAGCCCAGCCACGGGTCGGCGTGCGCCTGGAGCGCGCGCTGCGAGATGACCGTGCGGTGGCCCTCGTGCCGGAAGTAGTCACGGGCGGCCCCGTCGGTGATGTGCCGCGAGACGGCCGGGGTCTGGGCCTGCTTGAGGTAGATCACGACGTCGTTCTCCAGGGCGTCGCTGTTGCCCTCGAGGAGGATGTTGTACGACGGCAGGCCCGCGGAGCCGATGCCGATGCCGCGGCGTCCGACGACGTCCTTGACCCGGTACGAGTCGGGGCGGGTCAGCGAGGACTCGGGCAGCGTCTCCAGATAGCCGTCGAAGGCGGCGAGCACCTTGTAGCGCGTGGCCGCGTCGAGCTCGATGGAGCCGCCGCCGGGCGCGAAGCGGCGCTCGAAGTCGCGGATCTCCGTCATGGACTCCAGGAGCCCGAAGCGGGTCAGCGAGCGCGCGTCGCGCAGCGCGTCCAGGAGCGGGCCCTGGGCGGTGTCCAGGGTGAAGGGCGGCACCTCGTCGCTCTTGGCGCCGGTTGCCAGGTCGTGGATCCGCTCGCGGTACGCCGCGGCGTATATCCGGACCAGGTCGGTGATCTGCTCGTCGCTGAGCGCCTTCGTGTACCCGATCAGGGCCACGGAGGCGGCGAAGCGCTTCAGGTCCCAGGTGAAGGGGCCGACGTACGCCTCGTCGAAGTCGTTCACGTTGAAGATCAGGCGGCCCTGGGCGTCCATGTACGTGCCGAAGTTCTCCGCGTGCAGATCGCCGTGGATCCACACCCGGCCCGTGCGCTCGTCCAGGTACGGACCGCCGTGCTGCTCGCGCTCCAGGTCCCCGTAGAAGAGGCAGGCCGTGCCGCGGTAGAACGCGAAGGCGGAGGCGGCCATCTTCCGGAACTTCACGCGGAACGCGGCCGGGTCCGCGGCCAGCAGCTCGCCGAACGCGGTGTCGAAGACGGAGAGGATCTGCTCGCCGCGCTGCTCAGCGGTGGGCTGCGGGTCCGACATCGCGGGGTGCCTCCTGGTACAGGGTCGTGCTTGACCTGTGGGACGGGTGTTCCGAACATTTGGGACAGGTGTTCCGACCTGTCCAACGCACGACGGTACCCCCGAGTGCCCGTCGGTTGTCAGCGCTCCGGATTAGACTTCCACGCTGTCCCCCCAGACTGCCCGCAGCCTGATGCCGATAGTTTCCCGGAGGCCTCCCGCCGTGACCAAGCCGCCCTTTACGCACCTCCACGTCCACACCCAGTACTCGCTGCTGGACGGTGCCGCGCGGCTCAAGGACATGTTCAACGCCTGTAATGAGATGGGCATGACGCACGTCGCCATGTCCGACCACGGCAACCTCCACGGGGCGTACGACTTCTTCCACTCCGCGCAGAAGGCGGGCGTCACGCCGATCATCGGCATCGAGGCGTATGTGGCCCCGGAGTCCCGCCGCAACAAGCGGAAGATCAAGTGGGGCCAGCCGCACCAGAAGCGGGACGACGTGTCCGGTTCGGGTGGTTACACCCACAAGACGATCTGGGCGGCGAACAGCACGGGCCTGCACAACCTCTTCCGGCTCTCCTCGGACGCGTATGCCGAGGGCTGGCTCCAGAAGTGGCCGCGCATGGACAAGGAGACGATCTCCCAGTGGTCGGAGGGCCTGATCGCCTCCACCGGCTGCCCCTCCGGAGAGCTCCAGACCCGGCTGCGCCTCGGCCAGTTCGACGAGGCGGTCAAGGCCGCCGCCGAATACCAGGACATCTTCGGCAAGGACCGGTACTTCCTGGAGCTGATGGACCACGGCATCGACATCGAGCGCCGGGTCCGCGACGACCTGCTCCGGGTCGGCAAGAAGCTCGGCATCCCGCCGCTGGTGACGAACGACTCGCACTACACGTACGCCCATGAGTCCGTCGCGCACGACGCCCTGCTGTGCATCCAGACCGGCAAGAACCTCTCGGACCCGGACCGCTTCCGCTTCGACGGCACCGGCTATTACCTCAAGTCCACGGACGAGATGTACGCCATCGACTCCTCGGACGCCTGGCAGGAGGGCTGCCGCAACACGCTCCTGGTGGCCGAGCAGATCGACACCACCGGGATGTTCGAGAAGCGCGACCTGATGCCCAAGTTCGAGATCCCGGACGGCTTCACCGAGGTCACCTGGTTCCAGGAGGAGGTCCGGGTCGGCATGGGCCGCCGCTACCCGGAAGGTGTCCCCGAGGACCGGCAGAAGCAGGCCGAGTACGAGATGGACATCATCATCCAGATGGGGTTCCCGGGGTACTTCCTGGTGGTCGCCGACTTCATCATGTGGGCCAAGAACAACGGCATCGCGGTCGGCCCCGGCCGAGGCTCCGCGGCCGGTTCGATCGTCGCGTACGCCATGGGCATCACCGACCTCGACCCCATCACGCACGGCCTGATCTTCGAGCGGTTCCTGAACCCCGAGCGCGTGTCCATGCCCGATGTCGACATCGACTTCGACGAGCGCAGGCGCGTCGAAGTGATCAGGTACGTGACCGAGAAGTACGGCGCCGACAAGGTCGCCATGATCGGCACGTACGGAAAGATCAAGGCGAAGAACGCCATCAAGGACTCCGCGCGCGTGCTCGGATATCCGTACGCGATGGGCGACCGCCTCACCAAGGCCATGCCCGCCGACGTCCTGGGCAAGGGCATCGACCTCTCCGGCATCACCGACACCAAGCACCCGCGCTACAGCGAGGCGGGCGAGATCCGGGGGATGTACGAGAACGAACCGGACGTGAAGAAGGTCATCGACACCGCCAAGGGCGTCGAGGGCCTGGTCCGGCAGATGGGCGTGCACGCGGCCGGCGTGATCATGTCCAGCGAGCCGATCGTGGACCACGCGCCGATCTGGGTGCGGCACACGGACGGCGTGACGATCACGCAGTGGGACTACCCCCAGTGCGAGTCGCTCGGCCTGCTCAAGATGGACTTCCTGGGCCTGCGCAACCTCACCATCATGGACGACGCCGTCAAGATGGTGCGCAACGACAAGGGCATCGACCTGGAGATGCTCTCGCTCCCGCTCGACGACCCCAAGACCTTCGAACTGCTCTGCCGCGGTGACACGCTGGGCGTCTTCCAGTTCGACGGCGGGCCGATGCGTTCGCTGCTCCGCCAGATGCAGCCCGACAACTTCGAGGACATTTCCGCCGTCTCGGCCCTGTACCGGCCGGGCCCGATGGGCATGAACTCGCACATCAACTACGCGGAGCGCAAGAACGGCCGCCAGGAGATCACGCCGATCCACCCGGAGCTCGAAGAGCCCCTGAAGGAGACGCTCGGCCTGACCTACGGCCTGATCGTGTACCAGGAGCAGGTGCAGAAGGCCGCGCAGATCATCGCCGGCTACTCGCTGGGCGAAGCCGACATCCTGCGCCGCGTGATGGGCAAGAAGAAGCCCGAGGAGCTGGAGAAGAACTTCGTCCTCTTCCAGGCGGGCGCCCGGAAGAACGGCTACTCGGACGCCGCGATCCAGGCCCTGTGGGACGTCCTGGTCCCCTTCGCCGGATACGCGTTCAACAAGGCGCACTCCTCCGCGTACGGCCTCGTCACGTACTGGACCGCCTACCTCAAGGCGAACTACCCCGCCGAGTACATGGCCGCCCTGCTCACCTCGGTGAAGGACGACAAGGACAAGTCGGCCGTCTATCTCAACGAATGCCGGCGCATGGGCATCAAGGTCCTGCCGCCGAACGTGAACGAGTCCGTGCACAACTTCGCCGCCCAGGGCGACGACGTGATCCTCTTCGGCCTCGAAGCCGTCCGTAACGTCGGCACGAACGTCGTCGAGTCGATCGTCCGCTCCCGCAAGGCCAAGGGGAAGTTCGCCTCCTTCCCCGACTACCTCGACAAGGTCGAGGCCGCCGCCTGCAACAAGCGGACCACGGAGTCGCTGATCAAGGCGGGCGCCTTCGACACCATGGGGCACACCCGCAAGGGCCTGACCGCGCAGTACGAGCCGATGATCGACAACGTCGTGGCGGTCAAGCGCAAGGAAGCGGAAGGGCAGTTCGACCTCTTCGGAGGGATGGGCGACGAGGGCGGCGGCGACGAGCCGGGCTTCGGCCTCGACGTGGAGTTCTCCACCGACGAGTGGGAGAAGACGTATCTCCTCGCCCAGGAGCGGGAGATGCTCGGTCTGTACGTCTCCGACCACCCGCTCTTCGGCCTGGAACACGTCCTGTCCGACAAGGCCGACGCGGGCATCGGCCAGCTCACCGGCGGTGACTACTCGGACGGCTCGATCGTCACCATCGGCGGCATCATCTCCGGCCTCCAGCGCAAGATGACCAAGCAGGGCAACGCCTGGGCGATCGCGACCGTCGAGGACCTCGCGGGCTCCATCGAGTGCATGTTCTTCCCGGCGACCTACCAGCTGGTGTCGACGCAACTCGTCGAGGACGCCGTGGTGTTCGTCAAGGGCCGCCTGGACAAGCGCGAGGACGTGCCGCGGCTCGTCGCCATGGAGATGCAGGTCCCCGACCTGTCGAACGCGGGCACCAACGCGCCCGTCCTGATCACCATCCCGACGGTGCGGGTGACCCCGCCGATGGTCAGCCGCCTCGGTGAGATTCTCAGCCACCACCGGGGCAACAGCGAGGTGCGGATCAAGCTCCAGGGGGCGCAGAAGACGACCGTGCTGCGGCTCGACCGTCACCGCGTGCAACCGGACGCGGCCCTCTTCGGCGATCTGAAGGTGCTGCTCGGAGCGTCCTGTCTGGCCGGGTAGGCCCGGAACCGTATGAAGGGGCGCACCCGGAAATCCGGGTGCGCCCCTTCACGCATATACGCCTGTGCGCCCGTCAGTTGTGACCGAAGCGTCGCTGGTGCTTGCGGGCGACCTCCGCCGGGCTGCCCTGCGACTGAACCGCGGACTGCACCCGCTGCTCGGCCTGCTCCGCGGACGACTTGGCCTGCTCCTGCGCCTGCTCCGCGGCCGACGCGCGGTTCTGCTCGCCGCCCTGCTTGCGGTTCTTGTTCTTGGCCATAGTGATCTTCCTCCTGAAGGAAATCTGGGGGCCAGGACGCGACCAGATTCACATATGGCGACAAGCTGCGCATTTCAGAGAATTACCGTGCGTAATAAGCCCTGTCGGGGCCCTGCCGAAGAGTGAAGTCGCGATACGCCACGCCGAAGATCGAGTTCCGGCCGTTAACCTCCGCAGGGTCGGGCAGACTCGAAGGAAACCCGAACCATTGCTTCCAGGGAATCTCCAGGGAAAGAGGGTGGATCGCGTGGACCGCTGCATCGTCCTGGTGGACGCCGGGTATCTGCTGGGTGCCGCCGCGAGTCTCCTCGCGGGCGAGCCGTCGCGGTCCCGGATCACCGTCGATCACACCGCCCTGATCCAGGGCATCCGCGAGCGCGCGGAATCCGACACCGAGCGCCCTCTGCTCCGGATCTACTGGTTCGACGGCGCCCCCGACCGGGTGCCCCAGCCCGAGCACCGCAGGCTGCGGGTCATGCCCCGCGTGACGGTCCGGCTCGGCGCCCTGACCCGCAGCGACGGACGGTGGGCCCAGAAGGGCGTGGACGCCGCCATGCACGCCGAGCTGACGGAGCTGGCCCGCAACCGCGCCTGCTCGGACATCGTGCTCGTCACCGGCGACGGGGACCTGCTGCCCGGCATGATGGCCGCCAAGGAGCACGGCGTCGCCGTCCACCTGTGGGCCGTGCAGGCCGCCGACGGCGACTACAACCAGTCCGAGGACCTCGTGGCCGAGGCCGACGAGCGCCGCGTCCTCGACCGGGCCTGGATCACCAAGGCCGTACGCCCCAAGGAACTCACCGGCGTCTGCGCGCCCTCGCCCGTCCCTCGCCCCGAGATCGCCGCGATCCTCTCCGCGCCCCTGCCGGAGTCCGCGCTCGCGGCCAGCGCCCAGCGGGCCGCCGACGAGGCAGCGGGGATGCACCCCAACCAGCACGCCCCACACGACCAACACCCCCAGCACGCCGAAGCCGGCACGAACGGCGACGGCGCGGCCGCCCACCACATCCCGCCCGGCAAAGGCGTGCCCACCCCCAAGGACCTGGCCGCCCTGCGCGGCCCCGGCACACCGGCCGCCCAGCACCCCCCGAACGCCACACTGCGCTGGTCCTCCGACAAGGGCTGGGTCGAGCGCCCCGGCGGCGCCGCCGAGAGCCCCGAGGCCGCCGCCCTGCCGACGCTCGCCCAGCTGACGACGGCCGAGCAGCGCTGGGCCGACCGCGAGGAGGACATCACCACCGTCGGCGGTGACCCCTTCGAGGTCGGGCAGGTGTTCGCGCGCCGCTGGATGGCCCGCCTGCCCGAACAGCACAACCTCCAGAAGCTCTCGACGATGTACCCGCGCATCCCGCACCGCGTCGACGGCGAGCTCCTGCGCTACGCGGCCCGCTTCGGACTGCTCGCCCACAAGGACGACCAGATCGACGAACACGACCGGTACGCGATCAGGGCGGGCTTCTGGCGCGAGATCGACGTCCACACGGCGGTCGAGCACGCGCCGGTGGGCGATCGCTCCGGCGAGTGACCGCGCCTGCACGCCAACGGGTGACGTAAGACCACCGCAGATGACTGATACGGGGCGTACGGGGCGCCCCGGGCGCCGGACCGGCCGCCGGACCCCGTACCCTCGTCCTTCGTGAGTACGCGCTCGGCACAGGGAGTCCGACAGGGGCTCCGACAGGGTCACGGCAGTGATGCCGTCTGCGCGGTGCGCGACCTCGTCAAGACATATCCGGCCGCCCGCGGCAGGCGCGGCACGCCCGCGACGCCCGAGGTGCGCGCCACCGACGGCATCAGCCTGGAGGTCAGGCGCGGCGAGATCTTCGGCCTGCTCGGACCCAACGGCGCCGGCAAGTCCACCCTCGTACGCCAGCTGACCGGCCTGATGCGGCCCGACAGCGGGAGCGTCGAGATCCTCGGGCACGACATCCTGCGCCACCCCGAGCGGGCCGCGCGGATCCTCGCGTATCTGGGGCAGGAGTCCACCGCGCTCGACGAGCTGACCGTCTCGCTCGCCGTCGAGACGACCGCGCGCCTGCGCGGCCTCGACGTGCGCGCGGCGCGGGCCGAGCGGGACGACGTACTCGAAGAGCTGGCGCTCACCCCGCTCGCCTCGCGGCCCCTGAAGAAGCTCTCCGGCGGCCAGCGCAGACTCGCCTGCTTCGCCACCGCCCTGGTGGGGGAGCGGCCGCTGCTCGTCCTCGACGAGCCGACGACCGGCATGGACCCGATCGCGCGGCGCGCCGTCTGGGGCGCCGTCGACCGGCGCAGGGCCGAGCGCGGCACGACGGTCCTTCTCGTCACGCACAACGTCATCGAGGCCGAGACGGTCATGGACCGCGTCGCCGTGCTCGACCACGGCAAGGTCATCGCCTGCGACAGCCCCGTGGGGCTGAAGGAGCAGGTGGCGGGCGAAGTGCGGGTGGAGCTCGTGTGGCGGGAGCGGGCACCGCTCGACGTCCCCGAGGTCGCCGCGCTGCGCTCCTCCGCGGTCGAGTCCGGGCGGCGGTGGTCCCTGCGGCTCGCCCCGGACGAGGCGCGGGCCGCCGTGGCGGCGGTCACCGGCGGCGAGGCCTTCGCCGCCCTGGACGACTTCACACTGGCCACACCGAGCCTGGAGGACGTGTATCTCGCACTGGGCGGCAACGGAGAAGGGCTGGTGAAGGCATGACCTTCGCCGGGCCGGCGAACAGCAGCAGGCGGACGAACAGCAACAGCAGGAGGGTCGTTCGGTGAGTGCCGTTCCCCTGGAAGCCGCGGTGCGGGCCGACGACCGCGAGCGGCAGGTCGAAGCCGCCGCGCCCCTGGGACCCCGTGCGCGGCTCTTTCCCGCGCTCGCGGCCGTCTACCGGGCGCAGCTGTCCCGGGCGCGGGTCGCGCGGATTCCGCTGCTCTTCGTGGCGACCTTCCAGTCCGTCGGGATCATGATCCTGATGCGGGGCGTGGTCGACGGGGGCGGCGAGGCGCGCGCCGTCGTCGCCGGTTCCTCGGTCCTCGTCGTGGCGTTCGTCGCGCTCAACCTGCTGGCCCAGTACTTCGGGCAGCTGCGGGCCGACGGCGGCCTCGACCACTACGCCACGCTGCCCGTGCCGCCCGCCGCCGTGGTCCTCGGCGCCGCGGCCGCCTATGCCTCGTTCACCGTGCCGGGCACCGTCGTCACCGCGGTCGTCGGATGCGGCCTCTTCGGGCTTCCGCTGGGGCACCTGTGGGTGCTCGCCGCGGTGATCCCGCTGGCCGGTGCCGCGCTCGCCGGGCTCGGCGCCGCCCTCGGGCTGCTCGCGCCGCGGCCCGAACTCGCCACCCTCCTCGGCCAGCTGGGCATGTCGGCGGCGCTGCTGCTCGGCGTGCTCCCGGCCGAGCGGATGCCGGGCGTCCTGCAGTACGCGCGTGACCTGCTGCCCTCGACGTACGGGGTCGAGGCGTTCGCCCGTACGTTTGGGCCGCATCCGGACTGGGCGGCCGTCGCCCTGGATCTCGCGGTGTGCGCGGGGGTCGGCGTCGCCTCGCTCGCGATCGCCACCTGGGCGTACCGCCGCGCGGCCGTACGGTGACGCGACCCCGCCTGTGCGGTGAAGCGGTAATCAGGTAGTACTGGCACCATGTGTGGGTGACTGCACCGCTGACGCCCTCCCAGCCGCCCCACGGCCGTCCCCCGCACGAAACCTGGCAGCAGACTGCCCAGCCGTCCGGAGCCGTTCCCTCTCCGGCGGACGAGGAGGACGGTCCCGGCATGAAGACCGAAGTGCGGCAGGCCGTAGTGATCATGGTCGCGGTCGCTGTCTGCGGCGTCCTGCTCGGCCTGCTGTGGTTGTGGCTCGCGCCGCGGGTCCCGCTGGTGGCCGACGACAAGGCGGTGTACCTCAAGGACACCGAGGGGGAGCAGGCGATCGGGGTCGACGGAACGTTCGCGCTGCTCGCGCTCGTCTTCGGCGCGGTGACCGGCGCCGTGGTGTTCCTGCTGCGCAAGCGGGGCGGGATCCCGCTGGTCCTCGGCCTCACGGCAGGAGGGCTCCTCGGGGCCGTGCTCGCCTGGCGCCTGGGCGTCTTCCTCGGGCCCGAGACGGATGTCGCCGCCCATGCCAAGGCCGTGGGCGAGGGCGTCGCGTTCGACGCTCCCCTGGAGCTCAAGGCGAAGGGCGCGCTCCTCGCCTGGCCCGTGGCCGCGCTCCTCGTGCACCTGGGCCTGACCGGGCTCTTCGGGCCGCGTGACCCCGAGCCCTACCCCCTGCCTTACGGAGATTCCGCGCCCTACGGCGGCGGTGCTCCGTACGGGGACGCCGCGCCCTACGGGGAGCCCGGCCGGGCCGACGGCCGTTCGGACTCCGCCGGGGCGTGAGAACGCCCCGGACGCAGGCCGGTGCCGTACCGCGGTCAGGCGGGGCGCTTGCCGTGGTTGGCCTTGCCCTTGCGCACCCGCCACTTCCTCTTGCGCGTCTTCTTCGACATGAGGGTGGTACTAGTCGAGCCGGAGGACCCCGTCGAGGGTCTATTCACGCCCGATCGGTGCCAGCACCGCGGCCGTGAGGCGGGCCAGGTCGCCGGGTGCCAGCTCCACCTCCAGGCCCCTGCGGCCCGCCGACACGCAGATCGTGGCGTGCGAGGACGCCGAGTCGTCCAGGACGGTCCGCAGCTTCTTGCGCTGGCCGAGGGGTGAGATGCCGCCCCGTACATAGCCCGTGGTGCGTTCGGCCGCGGCCGGGTCCGCCATCACCGCGCGCTTGCCGGAGACCGCCGTGGCCAGGGCCTTGAGA